>JBBRUO010000647.1:0-3390 GCA_038247725.1 Gemmatales bacterium | reverse complement strand
GGGTTCGGGGCGATCCGGTTCGCCTATCATGCGCATGACATCCCTCACCCTCCCACACGCGTGCCCGCCATGCCGAACCGCCTCGCCCGTGAGTCGTCGTTGTACCTCCGCCAGCACGCCAACAACCCGGTGGACTGGTTCCCGTGGGGGCCGGAGGCGCTGGCCCGCGCGCGGGAGTTGAACCGCCCGATCTTCCTGAGCGTCGGCTACTCGGCGTGCCACTGGTGCCACGTCATGGAGCACGAGAGTTTCGAGAGTGAGGCGACAGCGGCGATCATGAACGCGCATTTCGTGTGCGTCAAAGTGGACCGCGAGGAGCGGCCGGACCTGGACCAGATTTACATGACCGCCCACCACTTGCTGAACAAGGGCGAGGGCGGCGGCTGGCCGCTGAGCGTGTTCCTGACGCCGGACCTGACGCCGTTCTACGCCGGCACCTACTACCCGCCGGCCGACAACTACGGCCGCCCCGGTTTCCCCCGCCTGCTGTCGGCCATCGCCAACGCCTGGGAAACCAAGCCGGCGGAGTTGGCCGAGGTCGGGGCGCAGGTGGCCGCGCACCTGAAGGGGATGGCCGCCATCCCTGTCGATGACAGGCCGCTGTCAGCCGACCTGTTGACGACCGCGGTGGCGGCGCTGAAGCGGCACTTCGACTTCACCAACGGCGGATTCGGGTTCGCCCCGAAGTTCCCGCACCCGATGGAACTGCGGTTCCTCCTGCGAGCCGCGACCGCGAGGGAGCGGCAAGATGGCAGCACCCTGACGATGGCCACGCTGTCGCTCGAAAAGATGGCCCGTGGCGGGATGTACGACCAGATCGGCGGCGGGTTCGCGCGGTACTCCGTGGATGCCGTCTGGCTGGTGCCGCACTTCGAGAAGATGCTGTACGACAACGCCCTTTTACCGCCGGCGTACACCGGGGCGTTCCTGCTCACCGGCGACCCGTTCTTCAAACGAATCGCATCCGAAACGCTGGACTTCATCCGGAAGGAAATGACGCACCCGGACGGCGGCTTCTACTCCACCCTGGACGCCGACAGCGAGGGCGAGGAGGGCAAGTTCTACGTCTGGAGCGAGGCGGAAATCCGCGCCGTGCTGGGGGCGGAACTCGGCGAGTTCGCCTGCCGCGTGTGGGGCGTCACCGAGGGCGGCAACTTCGAGGGGCACAACATCCTGTGCCGGGCACGCACCGACGAACAGGACGCCAAGCTGCAGCGGCTGAGCGTCGAGGAGCTCCGCGCGAAGCTCGATGACATCAAGATGAAACTGTATACGGTGCGGGCGGCGCGGGTATGGCCGGGGCGTGACGAGAAAATCCTGACGGCGTGGAACGGGCTGATGATCGCGGCGTTCGCGCAGGCCGGCACCGCGTTCGACGAGCCGGAGTACGTCCACTGTGCCGAACGCGCCACCGCGTTCGTCCTGAGTCACTTGCGGGACGCGAACGGCCGGCTGTTCCGCACCCGGGGCGACGGCGTCGGGGCCAAGCTCAACGGCTACCTCGAAGACTACTCGCACCTGATCGACGCACTGGTGAGTGTGTATGAAGCGACCTTCGACGCGAAGTACATCGCAACGGCGTGCGAATTGGCGGACGTGATGCTGGCGCACTTCGCGGACCCGGCCGGCGGCTTCTTCTTCACCGCCGACGACCACGAACAGTTGCTCACCCGGACCAAGGATTTGCAAGACGGATCGGTGCCGAGCGGGAACGCGATGGCCGCCACCGGGCTGGCGCGGTTGGCGAAACTGACGGGCAACGCGACGTATCGCGCCGCCGCCGAGGGCACCCTGAAGGCGTATCGGTCGCTGATCGCCGACTCGCCGATGGCGGCCGGGCAACTGCTGATCGCGCTCGATTTCCACTTGGCGGCGATAGAGGAAATCGCCGTCATCGGGCCGAAAGCCGACCCGGAGACGGTCGAAGTGTTGACGCACCTGCGCGGGCAGTTCCGGCCACACCGCGTGATCGCCTGTCACGATCCGGCGGCCGGAGACAGCCCGGCGTCCGTGCCGCTCTTGGCCGGCAAGCCGATGGTCGGTGGCAAGGTGACGGTGTACGTCTGCCGGGATTTCGCCTGTCAAGCGCCGCTGATCGGGCTGGCGGCGGTGAAGGCGGAATTGAAATAGGGTGGGTCGCTCTCGCCGACTGACCTGTCCCCAGAAATCTAGCCCGGCGAGATTGGTCGTCGTCGGTCAGGATCGCTTCCGTTTGCCCTTCTTGTCGGGCTTCGGCGGGGTTCGGAAGCCGGGCCGGGGGCGGGCCGCCGGCCCCGGTCGCGGCACCGACGACAGCAGCCCAACCAGCCGGAAGTCGAGCATCCGTTTCTGCAAATCGACCCGCGCCACCTGCACCCGCACCCGGTCGCCCAGGCGGTACCGCTTCTTCGTCCGCCCGCCGATCAGCGACCGCGACGTGTCGTCGAACGAGTAGAAGTCGTCGGCCAGCGAGGAGACGTGAACCAGCCCCTCGGCCGGGAACTTCTCGGCCTGCGCGAAGAACCCGTACTCGGCGACGCCGGTGATGACGGCGTCCAACTCCTCGCCGACGCGGGTGCTGAGGTGTTGCAGGATCTTCAGCTTCACCAGCTCCCGCTCGGCCGCCTCCGCCCGCCGCTCCATCTTCGAGCAGTGGTCGCCGAGGGCCACCAGTTCGTTCTCGTCGCCGGCCGCCTTGCGTGTCTTCAGCCAGCGGTCGAGCAGGCGGTGGACTTGCAAATCCGGGTACCGGCGGATGGGCGACGTGAAGTGGCAATAGTCCTGCGACGCCAGTGCGTAATGCTCGTCTTGAATGGGGGTATACGCGGCCTGCTTCAAGCTCCGCAACATCGAGTAATGGATGGCCGCGCGTTCGGGTTTGTCGGCGGTTTCGATCAACAACTTCTGCAACTCGAACCGGTCCTGCGGCTTGCGGACGGGGTGGCCGAGCAGCGTGGCGAAGGCGGCGAACTCCTCCAGCTTCCGCGGGTCCGGGGCCGGGTGGACGCGGCGGAGGAACGGCACCCCCAGCCGGCCGAAGTGCTCCGCCACTGCCTCGTTGGCGGCGAGCATGAACTCCTCGATGATCTGGTGGCTGAGGTCGTTCACCGCGAAGTGCGCGCCGGACACCTTGCCGTTGGCGTCGTATTCCAACACCGCCTCCGGCATGGATAATTCCAGCGACCCGCGCTTCATCCGCTTCGCCCGCAGCAGCAGCGCGAGGTCGCGCATCCGGCCGAGGAGGGCGAGGATTTCGGGTCCGACGCTGGTTCCCCCCTCCCCTGGCGGGAGGGGGGAGGGGGGACTCGGGTGTGTGCCTCCGTCTCCGTTGTCGCCTTCCGCCGTGGCGGGTTGGAACACCTCCCCTCGTCGAGGGGAGGTCGGTTGCGAAGCAACCGGGAGGGGATCTTC
>JBBRUO010000646.1:0-3406 GCA_038247725.1 Gemmatales bacterium | reverse complement strand
CGGGCGACGGAAGAACCACCTCGACTTCCGTGGCCCGACTCGGGAGAGTCAGGCCGGACCGCTTAGGTACTTCGGCCCGACTCGGGAGAGTCAGGCCACGAAGAAACGTCGCCCGACTCTCCGAGTCGGTTCTTGGCGACCCCACCGACTCGGAGAGTCGGGCGACGGAAGAACCACGTCCGCCCGGCGATCACGGACCCGCCCGACTGGTGTGAAGAGTGAACCGCCGTCTGGACTCCCGTGCCAAACGCTCGACCGCCAAAACCGATTGCCGCGCCTCGCAGGACCACAAGGTGCCGACAGTTGGGCAAGGTTGTACGGTCGCCGCCCCAGAATCTTTTTCGCACCCAGGGCCGGCGGCTGTAGGATTTCCCCCATGAGTACCCCGACCCGCGAACCCGTCTCCGTGATTCTTCCCATTCGGCCCGGTACCGCCGGCGTCGAAGCGGCCATCGCCGGCTGGGTGGGCGGGCTGAACGCCGTCGGCCACCCGTGGGAGTTGCTCGTCATCGACGACGGCATGGGCATCACCGCCGCAGGAGTGGAAGCCAAGGCGAAGACCGTCCGCGTCCTGGCCCACGAGACGCCGCGGGGGTTGGGTGCGGCGGTGAAAACTGGACTCGCGGCGGCGACCCACGACTTGGTGGCCTATTCGTCGCTCGACTACCCGTACACGCCGGCGGATTTGAAGCGACTGCTCGACCGCATCGTCCTCGCCAGCGAGATGGAAGACCTGACGACCGGCGAGATCGTGATGCGGACGCCGGATCTCGTGAGTGGCTGCCGCACCGGCGTCCCGGTGCCGGCCGTGTGGGGGGGTGTCGGCATGTTCTACCGCCTCTTTTGCCGGTTCGCCCTCGGCCTGCCGCTGGAGAAACTGCCCGGTTGGTACGGGTTCGGCGAACACCTACGGGCGTGGCGGGCGTGGCTGGTGTACGGGGTGCCGTTCGACGACCCGAACGCGGCGTTCAAGCTGTTCCGCAAGACGTTCGCGGCCCGGTTCCCGATTCAGTCCGACGGCGAGTTCGTCCACATCGAGTTGGCGGCGAAATGCACTTTTCTCAACGGCATTCTCGACGAAATCCCTCTAACGTCGAGCGCGACCCCGGTGCCCACGGCGGTGTGGGACCGGGCTGACCGCCGGGCGGTCTTCGGCTCGCCCCAGTTCTGGCGGCCCGGTACCGGCGGCGACATCCTCCCGACGGCCGGGTGACGCCGCCACCGTCCGCCCCTGTCAAGTCAGTACGTACTCCACCGTGTGGGCCTCGGTGAGAGTCGGCACGTCGAGGCGGTCGAACATGCGGTTCCAGGCGGACTCCGGCACCACCTTGGCGCGGCCGGAGTTCCGCCGGCGAATCTCCGGGATGGACGGCTCCACATACACGATCTGTATGCGCGCGGCATACCCCTCCGCGATGGCGATGAGTTTGTCGCGCAATATCCGCGTAATACTCGTCGCGTTCCAGATGAAGTCTTCGCGCCGCCGGAGGAACTCGCGGGCGCGCTCGTAGGCGAGGGTGATGACCGGAGCTTGATCGTCGGTCGGCGTCACGCCCAACTCGTCGCGGATGTCGTCGAGGGAGACCACCCCGCGGCCGCGGGCGTTTGCCGTGATCCAGGTGCTTTTGCCGCCGCCGGGCAGCCCGGCCATCATCGTCACTTCGCACGTCGTGTCGTCGAACAGGTGCAACGTCGGGTGCGCGTTCTCGGTGCGGAAGTATTGGAACCGGCTGTGGGCGTTGGCGAAGGGGTACGGCCCGTCCCAGACCCGTTGCTCGCGGCAGTAGTCGGGGAAGAGGGCGATCTTGTCCGCCGAGTCAGTCGGTTCCCGACAGATGCGCCCGCGGTGGTCGGCGTCGGCCAGGATCGTGAGCAGGTCGTACCGGGTGGTGAACGACGGCCGGAGGACGGCCCGCACCGGGTCCGGCTTGTCGGGGAATTGCACCGGCAGGCCGTGCCAGCGGACCAGCGAGAGGATCGCCTCGCGGGTGTGGAACGGCGTGCCGTGTCGGCCGAACGCCGGGTCTTCGGCGAGGATGCGGCGGGCCTTGTAGACGCCCTTCACCGAATGGCCGTGCGAGGTGATGCGGCCGTCGTCCTCGACCTTCGTGCATTCCGGCTTGGCGATGTCGTGCAGCAGCGCTGCGGCGAAGACGAGGTGCCGATCCGCCCCGTCCAACGCGCGGAACGCCGGCAGCGTGGACAGCACCTTCAGCACCATGCCGAGGTGCGTCCAGACATCTCCCTCGGCATGATACGTCGGGTTCTGCGGTGTCTCCGCGAGAGGGCGGAGCCACGCGAACCGCTGCCACAGCGCGGACAAGTCCACGCGCCAACCAGGCGGCTCCGGGCTCAGGGGGCATATCCACATGGCGGTCACCAGCCGGCGGCGGCGCGGAACGCTTGGAGCGTATCGGCGGTGCCGGCCGCGCGGAGCCACCGGCGGAGGGTGTCCGCGTCGGCTTCGGCCGCGACCCGCGCCGCCACCTCGTCCGGCACCGGCCCGAATCGCGCCTCCAGCAACTCCGTCAGCATCGCCCGCCGCGCCCGGCGGTCGCCTTCCTCGATGCCGATTTCCCGGCCCTGTTCCTTGCCGATCTCCTTGCCGATCTCCTTGCCTTCCTCAACCCCTTCCTCGCGGGCGATTTGCACTCGCGTCTTGTTCACGGGTTTAACCCTCCCAGTGGCGTTCGCGTTGATTATACTCCGGAACCGGACCAACTCGGCGTCCGGCAAGTCGATGTACGTCTCCACGAGATCGCCCAGCAGCGCTTTCTGATTGTCCGGCAGGTCCGACTCGCCCACCCGTCGGTATGCCTCTACCCCCACATCAACCCGTTGCGATTTCGGTGCCCCCATCAGCGCGGCCAGTGTCGCGCCAAGCAGGCTGTCACCCCGCAAGTAATCGAAGGCCGGTAGCCCGCGCAGCCCGATGTAGCGGTAGCGGAACGTCATCACGGGGTCGCCATCGTCAGGTGGATCGTCGATGGCGCGCACGCCGAGGCCATCCATCCCGACTTTGAGGAACAGCACCAGCGGCAGGACCGGCTTTTGCCGCGTCCGGCGCAGGTGGAAGTAGTACGCCGGCAGGCGGCGCTCGATGTCCGCCACCGAATTGGCGGACTCGATCTCGACGTGAACCAGAGCGACGACCGAATCGCCGGCCGCGTTCCGCTTGGGCAACTCGGCCACTAAGTCGAGAACGTGGCGGGGACCGTCCGGCGGGTCGGCGAACACTTCCGGGTTCGACCACGTCACGGCGGGCAGGTCGTATTTCGCCGCCTGCGCCGGGAAGAACAGCGTCAGGAACTCCGCGAAGAACTCGCGGATCACGGACTTGAACAGTTGGTCGTGGTCGGTCGGTTCGGGAGCGGGTGTCGTACTCATGGCGTCCCCACGGCTTTCT
>JBBRUO010000645.1:0-3419 GCA_038247725.1 Gemmatales bacterium | reverse complement strand
GGGCAAGGCTTCGGTCACGGCGGGCGTCCTCGGATGGGGGGAAACGACACCGCCCCGCCGATGTCGGCGGGGCGGGCGGAGGCCGGACGGCTACCCGGCGGTTCAAGGGATGATGCGGCGAAATGGGCGGAAATTTAGCACGGATGGTCTTCCAGTACGAGTTTTGCCGAAAAATCTCGCTTCCAAATTGAGTTGAGAACAATACGAGTTACGCAGTTGGCCGTTTTGGTCGTTGCGCGGGGAATCGCTCTCCGATACTGTTGGCGGCATGAACGCTCCCCGCGCGACCGCCGAAGAGTCCATCCAGTTCCTCATCGGGTCGCCGACGGTGGTGTCCGCGACCGAGGCCGCCCGCTCGCAACCGCGCCGCCCGAAGGCCCCGGCGCACGACGCCTTCACCCGCCTCCCGCACCGCCTCGAACCGGACCCGGCCGCCCGGTGGGACGAGGTCCGCCCCCTCCTCGACCCGACCGCCGGGGTGCTGGTGATCGACGACTCCACCCCGGACAAGCCGCGAGCCAAGCGCATCGCGTCGGTCAGTCACCACTGGTCGGGCAACCACCGGGCCGTCGTCAACGGCATCAATCCGGTCACCCTCCCGTGGTCGGACGGCGACCGCCTGGACCCGACCGACTACCGGGTGTACCACAAGGCGACCGACGGGAAGACCAAGAACGACCACTTCGCCGACATGCCGGCGGCGGCCCACGCCCGTGGATTCCGACCGAAAGCGGTGCTGTTCGACGGGTGGTATGCGAGCGTCGAGAACTTGAAACGGGTGCGGGCGTTCGGGCAATAGTGTTCGGCCCGAAACTTGCTTCGCATCTCGCTTTTGCCTTGTTTTTCAGCGATGTTGCCGGGGTCTCCGAGTTCATGACAGGGAACCCACCGAAGGAATGAATATCCCTTTCGCCCCAGCGCAAAACACTTGAAAACAAAGCAAGTGGCGTCATCGCCAGCAAGTTTCGAGCCGAACACTATTGGCGTTCGGGTGGGTGTTCGTCACCCGGTCGCCGAGCAACCGGAAGGTGCGAATCGACCACGGGCCGGCGGTGGCCGTGTCGGACCAGTCGATCGCGTCGTCGGGCACGGAGGCGTGGCGACCCGAGTTCGGGTTGGCGCGGGTGTTCCGGGTCGTCGCCCCGAACGGCGACACGACGCATGGGGCGACCAACGACTTGGGCATGGCGGAGGACACGCGGCGGATGTTCGCCGAACTGTCCTGGGGGATCGAGGAGTACCACCGCGGGCTGAAGCCGTTCACCGGAGTGGAGCGGTGCCAGGTGCGGTCGGCGCGGGGTCAGCGGAACCACATCGGGTTCTCGATCCGGGCGTTCGTGCGACTGGAGTACCATCGGTTCGCCACCGGGGTAAGTTGGTTCGCGGCCAAGCTCGGCATCATCCGCGAGGCCGTCCGCGCCTACCTCGCGAACCCGACGTTCGTCCTGCCAAACAGGGCAACTGCGTAACTCGTATTGAGAACAATTCAATTCAGAAACGTGGAGGTTCGGAATGGCCAACAATTTATCTGCCGACATTCCAGTCGATCGAGCCTGTAGTAGAACGTTGGGGAGGTCAACGAGCTCAAAATATCGTTGACGGGTGGTGAGGAATTATGCCCAAATTCTGTCACACCGGATGGGACCGCGCCAAGAAGCTGGTGGAAACCCGGAGGAGCCGCAGATGCCGGAAGTGATCACCAGCACTGTCGGCACGACCGCCCCGCCGGACGATCCGGTCCGGGCGGCGCTGGACGACGAGTCGGTGCGGTCCCGGTTGCTCGCCCACACCCGCGCGGTCGCCCGCGGTCCCGGCATCGACCACGAGGACATCGTGCAGACGGTCGTCCAGCGGGCGTGGGCGAACCGCGCGGGGTACGACCCGGCGATCGGGCCTGTGTCGGCGTGGCTGGCCGGATTCGTCCCCCGCGTGGCGAGCGAGCGAGTGCGAAAGAAGGCTCCCGCTCTGGCCGCCGCCGGTCAGTTGGACGCCGTCGCCGCGCCGATGGGGCCGGACGTGTTGGAACTCGCCGACGTCCGCGCGGCCGCCCACCGGCATCTGGATTCCCTGGACGAGCCGTTCCGTACCGCCGTCGAGTGGCGGGTGATGCGAGACTGCGAGTACGAGGCCGTCGCCGCCCGCCTGGGCACGTCCGCGGTCTACGCCCGCCAACTGGTCTCCCGGGGGCTGAACCGGCTCCGCGACCTCGCCGCGAAAGAGGACCGGTCATGACACCCGCCGACCGCCGCCTCTGGCTGGATTTGCAAGCCGCCCGCTACCTGGTGGCCGTGGACGCGGAGGACTTCGACGCCCAGGACGCGATGTGGGCGCTGGCCGCGCGTGATGAGGAATTGGAAGAGGCGTTGCACGCCGCTCACGAGGGGCTACTGGCGGAGCGGGGCGCGGGCACCACGGAGGTCATCGCCAGTGCGGTGGCGAAGCACTTACCGTCGGCCGAGTTGTTCCAGTCGACGACCGGCCCGGTGACGGTCGGCAGGGTGGCCGACGAACTGTTCCGCCACACGCCGGCGAAGCTGTCCGCCGCCGCCCACGCGCTGAACGACCGCTTGCGGCAAGCCGCCGACGAACTGCCGGCCGAGTTGGGGCTGACCAAATTGACCGCCTGGGCCGAGGGCAAGTTCGGCCCCGCCGAACCCGCCTACTGGAAGGCGTTCCGCGAGGCCGCGCTGGTGCTGGAACTGCGGGCCGCCGCCGAAGTGGAGTACCAGTTGGCCGCTCGTCAGGCCCCGAAGCCGGAGGGCCGCCGATGATCGCCGAAGCAGTCGCCGCCCTCCGCCGCGACCTGAACTTGCCCGTGGATCCGACCCGCCGGGGCCCGGTGCCGCTGGACCGCTACTTCGCCGAGTTGAACGTGAGTCATCAGGCGTTCCCGGTCCTCACGCTGGGCACCGTGGCCGACGCCCTCCGCGCGGATCGGGTGGCGGTGGACGACCTGGGCGACCCGGCCCTGCCGCTGGCCGGGTTCCTGTTCTTCGCCGGCCGCATCGGTCGGGCGTTCGTCAGCGCCGCCGACATCCTCCCCCGCCGGCGGTTCTCGGCGGCGCACGAACTCGGCCACTTCGTCCTGCATCGGGCGTCGATGGCGCGGTTTCGGTATGACACCGACAAGACACTGCTGGAAGCGGACGCCGCCGCCGACCCGATGGAAGCCGAGGCCAACCGGTTCGCCGCCGAGCTGCTCATGCCGGAGGAGGTCCTCCAGGCGCGGGCGAAGGAACTGAAGGGCGAATACCCGACGTGCCCGCGAACGGTGCTGGCGTACCGGCTGGCGTCCGAACTGCTGGTCAGCCGCGAAGCGATGCGCTACCGGCTCAAACAACTGGGGGTGGGCGATGACGACTGACCCCGTCCGCCGGTTCTTCGACCGCTACGACGTGACGCCGGTCGGCGCGACCCCG
>JBBRUO010000644.1:0-3426 GCA_038247725.1 Gemmatales bacterium | reverse complement strand
TCCTGGCGATAGATCGGGACGTCCCTCGGGGCCTGGTGCAAAATGACCCCTGATTCAGCGGGAATTGGTCGCTGTCCGCGTTATGACCGCCGAGGGCACCGATTTTGGTGTACCAGCGATTCTCGGGTGACGCCATCCCCGTACGAACGTCACGCCGAGCGTGACCTACGAAAACAGCTCATCGCGAAGAATCTTCAAGAATTAACGAACGGCAATTCAGTTTCGCTTTCGGAGCTTTCGCTGGTTTCGCTGCTTTCGCTGGTTTCGCTGCTTTCGGCCGGGGGGGTATGCAGAATGACTGAAACCTGAAACCTAGATTGGCTCCAAGGGCATGCCGGAAGTCGAACCGCAGTGCAAAGTCATTGTCATTGTGGGTTTGCGCTGGCGCGACCCAGAAACTGAAGACTCCGCCCGCCCTTACGAAAAGTCAGCCCGCCGGAATTCTGGAGAACCGGGCGAGTATCTCTTGCGCCGCCTGAACCTCGATGGGCTTGGTCAGATGGAAGTCGAACCCGGCTGCACGGCTCTTCTGCTTGTCCTGCTCGCTCCCCCACCCGGTCATGGCAACAAGTATCGCACCGGGCAGGGTCGCGTCGGCTCGGATTCGCCCGGCCACCTCGTACCCGCTCATTCCGGGGAGGCCGATGTCGAGGAAGACAACCTCGGGTTGGAATTCGCGGACGGCGGACAACCCCGCCGGTCCGTCGTGGGCTACCCGGCTAGCGTGACCGAAGAGTTCGAGCATCATGGCCAGGCTCTCGGCCCCGTCCACGTTATCGTCCACCACCAGAACGCGGCGGCCGGGCGGTCGGGGGGCGTGTGTTCCGTTCGCCGACGCGGCCGCCGGTTCATGCCGCTCGTCCGCCGCGGCCAGCGGCAGCCGCACGGTGAACGTGCTACCGAGACCGAGGCCGGGGCTTTGGGCGGTGACGGTTCCGCCGTGCATTTCGAGGAGCTTATTGACGAGGGACAGGCCGATACCGAGGCCGCCCTGGGCGCGGTCCAGCGTTCGGTCCACCTGGGAGAACAGGTCGAAGACTTTGGGCAGCATGTCAGGGGAGATGCCGGTTCCAGTGTCGGCCACGTCGATGACCACTTCGTCGCCCTCGACGCCCGCCGAGAGTGCGATGTGACCGCCGTTCGGGGTGTACTTGGCGGCATTGTTGAGCAGGTTACTCAGCACCTGGGCGAGCCGGGTGAGGTCGCCGTCCACCCACATCGGCTCGTCGGACACGGTCACGGTGAGGGTGTGCCCGCCGGCCTCGACGAGGGGCCGGCTCACCTCCACGGCGTGATCGACTACGGCCCGGACCTGGAGTTTCTCCCGCTTGAGTTCGACCTTCCCGCTGTTGATGCGGGAGACATCCATCAAGTCGTCTACCAGCCGCACCATGTGCCCGAGTTGCCGCTCCATCATCTCCCGGGCCTTAACGACGGCCGGGCTGCCGGCGGGCGACATCCTCATCACCTGGAGGCCGTTGCGGATCGGGGCCAGCGGGTTCCGCAGTTCGTGCGCGAGGGTGGCGAGGAATTCGTCCTTACGCCGGGCGGCGTCGTGCAACGCCTCCTCCAGGTGCTTCCGCTCGGTCACGTCGGTGGTGACGCCGAGGACGAACTCGACCCGGCCGTCCGCGTCGAACTCCGGAACCAGGCGGGCGGTGAAGAGTCTCGGCCCGGCCGGGGTGTCGTAGGTGAAGTCGAGGGACTTGTTCTGGCCCGCGTCGAACACGTTACGCACGGCGGCGTCCCACTGGTCGCACAGGTCGGCCGGCATTTCGAGTTCGCGGTTCGTTTTACCGAGGATGTCGGCGACGGGCCGGCCGGTCGCCCGCTCGATGGCGGCGTTCACGAACACATGCCGGAGGTCGCGGTCGAACCGGGTGAGGATGTCCGGCGTGTTGTCGGCGAGCGTGCGGAGTTCCCGCTCGCGGGCGACGAGAGTTGCCTCGGCCTGCTTTCGATTGGTAATGTCGCGGGACACGACCAGGAGCCGCACGACTTGCCCGTTCACGGGATTGCGAACGGCGCTGACAGCGACATCCCACCATCGGGGCCTCCCCTTCGCCGTGGGGCGAAAGGCTTGGAACACGTGTGTTATCCCCGTTGAGGCGCTGGTGATGGCTCTCTGGATTTCCGAATGCATGTGGGCGGGCCAGAGTGTCGTCCATGGCTGTCCGCACAGCGGCCCGAAATCGTCGATCTCGAGCGTGCACAGGCCGGGGACATTCATGTGCAACAGCCGCCCGTCCGTGTCCAGCACCTTGACGCAATCGGCGGTCCCGCACATCAAACTGCGGTTGAACTCCTCGCTCGCTCGCAACTGCTCGTCGGCCACCTTCCGGTCGGTGATGTCCACCGCCGCCAGCACGCCTGTCACCGGGCGGCGGGTGCCGCCGACTTCCCCGAACGCCACCTGCTTTTTGACGTACAACCAGCGGGTCGAGCCGTCCCGACGGATGACCCGGTGTTCCATGCTGAACGTACCGTCCCCGTTCGGGTCGAGGGACTGGTGCATGAGCCGAACGATCTCGGCTTTGTCGTCCGGATGTAAGGTGGCGTGGATGACCGAGCGCGGCAGCGGCACCCCGGCCTGCAGCCCGAACAGCGCCGCGGCGACGGAGTCCAGAACGACCGTGTGCGTTCGGTAGTCGATCCGGTTCACGCCCAGCCCCGCGACCTCGACCGCCAACTGCAGCTGCGCTTCGCTGAGCTGTAGGGCCGTCCTGCGGGCCTGGATCTCGCGCGTCATGGCCCACCGCTCGGCGGCGTTCTCCACGGCCCGGGTCAGGCTCTCGGCCGTCATCCAACTCTTGCCGATGAAGTCCTGCGCCCCGGCCCGCAGCACCGTCGGGCCGAGCCGCATGTCGGCGACGCCGGTCAGCACCACCACCGGGCAGACGGTCAGTCCGTCCGGGCCGATGACGGCTGGCAACACCTCCATGGCATCCCCGTCGGGCAGGGCGTAGTCGAGCACCACGCAGTAGGGCGGGCCGCTCGAAGCGTCGAGGATTGCGCGAACCCCGGCGGCCCCAGTCTCGACCTCGACGAACTGGTACTGACGATCCGAACCCTTCAGAAGCAGACGGCGGATCTCGTCCCGGTCTTCCGGGCTGTCCTCGATGATGAAGACCCGCCACACCGGGACGGCTGAGCGGTTCGTGCCAGGTTTCATGAGTCGGTTCCTCCGGCGGCGGGCAGGGCGACCCGGCCGAACCAATAGTTTACGAGGTCGATGACGATCTGCAGGTGGTCCGGGTATTGGACCGGTTTGACGTGGTAGGCGTTGGCCCCGACGGCGTAGCAGAACCCGACATCCTTCGGGTTGGCCGAGGTGCTGAACACCACCACCGGGATGGCCTTAAGGGCGGGGTCCGCTTTGAGGGCCGCGAGCGCCTCACGACCGTCGATCCCGGGCGTGTTCAGGTC
>JBBRUO010000643.1:0-3426 GCA_038247725.1 Gemmatales bacterium | reverse complement strand
CGTCTCACCCCCCTCCGACCCCCCGACAATCCGAAAAGCGCCAGACGATGCCGGGGAATGCCCCCTGATGCCCCCCCGCACTACGCCCGGCACTACGCCGGCTGCCCCGTCGGTGCCGGTCATCCGAAGCGGGATTTCCACTTCGTGCTCCACGGTCACACTCGGCACGAGCGACGGCAATTTTTCCACGGCCCCGGCCGTGTCCCTCAAGCGGATGTGAGTGTAGCGGGCGGTCAGGAGCGGTGTCGAGTGGCCGGCCAGTTCCTGAGCGGTTCGCACGTCCACTCCGTTGCGTCCGAGCATCGTCAGGAAGGAATGGCGGAGGGCGTGAAAGTCGGCGTGTTCCGGCCCGTCGGGGCCTTCCGCGGCGTAGGGGATACCGACGGCTTCGAGGTCGGCCCGGAGCATCTCGGCGGCCTTCCCGCGCCACGTCCCGCCCCAGACGGGCAGGGCGGCCGGCTTGCCGGTCAGATACTCCCGAAGGACTTCGGCCACGTCCGACGGCAGCGGTTGCACCTTCACCTTGCGTGACTTGTTGAACCGGCCGGTAACGTCACGGTGCCGGCGCACAGGTCGAAATCGGCCGGGGTCAGGTTCGCCAGCGCTCGCACCCGGAAGCCGGTGCTGGCGGCCACGAGGTACAGCGTGTACCTCTCCGCTCCGGTCAGTCCACGGAACCGCCGGCCAGACTTGCGGGCGGCATCGAACACCCGGCGGAGGTCGTCGGCGGACAGTTCGCGCCAACCGTGGCGAACGTCCACGGCGGCGTTCACCGGTGTCAGCGTGTCGAGCGGGTTTGACCCGAACCGTTTGGCCTTCACCAGCCACCGGCAGAACCCTTTGGTGGCCCGTATGAAGTGGTTCACCGTTTCCGGCCCGTACCCCCGCGCCCGGTTCAGCACGAGGGCTTCGACGGTGACACGGGGCAACCGCCGTGCCTTGCCATTTCCACTGGCGGCCAAGTTCCCCCGTTGCACGGCGGACGCCACGGCGGTGCGACTGATACCGAGCAGTTCGGCAACGGCGGCGGGTGTGAACGATTCGCCAGCCGGCAGCACGACAGGCGCGGTATTCCGACGGAGCGAGTGCAACCAAGCGGCGGCGCGGCCGGCGTCGTTGTCGGCGGCGAACACGAACTTGCACCCGGCGAACATCGCCTTGACGCGGCCGGCCGTCTTCCCAACGTGTTCCGCCGTGTCGCCCTTCGATTCGAGGACGGCGGCATAGTCGGTGAGATGATCCACGAGCGGCCGGCGGGCGTGTCCCTCGTTCGGGTCGATCAGCCCGGCTTTCATCCGTGACACCTTCCGCTCCGTCTCGGCGGCCAGTTGCTCCGTCGCCTTCAGGTCGGTGAACCCTGTCCCCGGACCACAGTTCCCGTGGCATCGCGAGTTTCGAAGTACCAGCACTTTGAGGGCTTTAGAAACCCGCGCCCATCGGCGGTCAGGCGGTACAGCATGGCCCGCCCTCGGTCCTTCGTCCGGACGTGAGGCTTGCCCTCGCGCTGAACGATCTCGGCATCGGCGGGGAGGGGGCGCGCGAGAGGATGCGGAACAGCTTCGGCATGGTTGGCAACCTTCTGAGAACGGCGCGGTTCTCAGGTCGCACCCCGTCAGCCGGCCAAAGGCAGTTGAAGTATACACCCCACGCCGTTCGTCGGATGGGGGGCGGGTTCGACTCAAACCGGTGAGTAACCGACGCGAAGTCGCCGGCAGCCCGGCGGCGCACTGGTCCCATTCTGAGATAGAGGAACCCCAGTTCCTCATGGGACTTACGCAGTTGCTCGCCGGGGTAGCGTCGGGTTGGTGGGTGGGGCGAGGACTCCTTGCGCGAGGAACCTTCGGATCGCTTCCCGGATGATCCCCAGTTTGGCGGCGAACCAACCGACCCCGGTGGTCACCCCGATGCCACTCCAGTCGCACGAACGCCCGCAACGCGAACCCGATGTGGTTCCGCTGCGCTTTCGCCATCCGCGTCTGGCACCGGTCCACCGCCGTGTGCTGCTTCAGGCCGCGGTGGTACACCTCGATGTGCCAGCCATGATGCCCTCGAAGCGAGTGGTGGGGTGGTGGTCCCGGTCGGGGATCGACCG
The DNA here is from genome assembly GCA_038247725.1 of Gemmatales bacterium. Lineage (GTDB taxonomy): Bacteria > Planctomycetota > Planctomycetia > Gemmatales > Gemmataceae > JALHQU01. The sequence goes on along the minus strand of JBBRUO010000643.1, from coordinate 1,334 downwards.
GGCCGAGCCGAGTTTACCGCGCCGGTCGCGGCTTCGGCGTCCGCAGTTTCGCCAACCGCGCCTTATTCGCCCACGTCCGCGGCAGTCGGTGCAACGCCCGCAGCCGACGCAGTTCGCTCGCGTCCGCCCAGATCACCCGATGCCCGTTCGCGTCCCCGCGGACATGCACCCACCCCACCCGCGGATCGTCTCCCGCCCGATCCTCAGCCGCCGGGCCAACCCCGCCGGTCGGTACTCGTTCGCGGACAACGCGCTGTCACCGCCGTGAGCCGGACGTCGGAACAGACCCAGTTTCGCCGTCAGACGCTGGACGATGCCCGCCGTGAACCGCTCGGCCCGCTTCGGCGGCACGAACCCGGCCGCGTTCAACCGCGTGGCGATCTCCGCGGGCGAGAGCCGCTCCCCGCACCACTCCCGGAGCTTGGCCACCAGCCGCGGGTCGTCCGCCCGCTGACAATAGATTGTCACCGGGCGGGCCAGGACGTGCGACCGCTCCACCCCGCACGACCCAGCGCAGCGTCACGTCCACCCGCTCGCTCGTCTTGTCCACCGTCGCCACCACCTTTTCCAACAGCATCCGGGCGATTCGCCGGCGGTCGGCCGGGGTCGTGGTGGCGGCCGACCACACCGCCGGCAAGTCGGCCGCCAACGCCCGAATCGATGACACCGCACCGTCACTCAACGCGGCCGGGGCACTCCGCTGCCACCGCTCGGACTCGTCGTCGAGTTGTCGCTTCGCCTTCAACGCCTCCTCCCACCGCCGTTCCAACTCGCGGGCCACCAGCCGATTTTCCGGCTCGCACGCCTGAAACTGACGGCACGCCCGGTCCACCTCGAACGCCGCCCGCTCCCGCTTCAACCGCCACTGCCAGGTCAATTCCGCCCGCTGTCCCTCAACCCCGGCCACCGCCGCCAGGCTCGCCCCCAGCGCCGCCGGTTCCACGGCCGAGAGCAGTTCGCCGGCCGCCCACTCCTGCAGGGCGGTGGCGTTCGACAGCCCCTGGCACAGCGGTTCGCCGTAGTCGGCCGACCCACGGGTGCAGGCGTACGACACACGATTCGTCGGACCCGCGTACCGCACCGCCATCCGCCGCTCGCACCGCCCGCAGCGGATCACGTCGGGGGTGTAATGGGGTTTCGCCCTTGGATTTCCAGGGTGGTGGCGAGTGCCGGAGGTGATCGCGGGAGAACGGCCGGCGAGCAAGCGGCGGCCGAGGCCCAAAAGGGGTGGCTGGCGGTGGACGCCAAGACGCCGAAGGGCGAACTGCGGAAGGAGTCCCGCAACGCGGTGGGGCTGGAGTGAGGCATTGGCGGGAAAGAAGACGACCAGTTGG
>JBBRUO010000642.1:0-3427 GCA_038247725.1 Gemmatales bacterium | reverse complement strand
GGGCGGTCGTCCATTATGAAGTGGCCGCCACCGAGGTCGTCATCCTGTCGGTGCAGCACCACCGATCGAACCGCCGCCCGTGGCGACGGCGACTGAACACCCCATGAGTCATTCGACGTGACCCCTCACCCCGTCACCACCACTTGCACCGCGACAGGTCCGCTCACCCCGGACGGGCTGCCGTGGCAGTTGGAGGAGCGATGGCGAACCGAAACCGTCGTCGGGTTGGCCACCGGCGTCCGCGACGACCGCGCGTTCGAGCGGCTCCCGATCCTCGCGGACGCCCTGGAAGAAGCCGGCTGCGACGACGAACTCGTCCTGTTACACTGCCGGGAGTGCGCGAACCACGCCCCGGACTGCTGGGTCGTTTCCTTCTGCGTGGAAGGCGATCCGTTGGAGCGGCCGGCGGAGGTGGCGGAGCGAGTTGAGCGAGACCGGCAGCGATGGCTCGCCTGGGAAGCGGCGAAGGCGGCGGACTGGCAGAAGCCGCCGTCGCGGCTGGACAAGTGGCCCATCCGCTTCGGCGTCCTCTTGGGACTTAGCTTGTTCGCCGCCGGACTGTTCATCACGGTCCGTTCCGCACTTGAGTGGCTGACTGGCAGGTGATACCGCGAGGCTCCGATGGAACCCGACACCGAGACGGTGGAAATTTGCCTGCCGTACCCGCCGTGAGGGACCAAAGGTTCCGGGTCGTCGGTCGCGGTCGAGATTCCCCGCAGGGGAATGAGGCCCGACGACATTTCACATGGGCGCAAGTGTGGCTGGCTGTCGGGCCTCGCCGGCCTCCGGCCGGCTCGACCGCGACCGACAACCCGCAATCACCTGCGTTCCCGGAAGAATTAGGAGCGCCGGTCTCACAGCGTCAGGAGGGCGCTGCTCCACGTCAGGCCGCCGCCGAAGGCGACCAGCAACACCGTATCGCCGGCTTTGCACATGCCCGTCCGCACCGCCTCGTCGAACGCGATGGGCACGCTCGCCGCCGACGTGTTGCCGTACTTGTCCAGGTTCACCATCACTTTCTCCGCCGGGAAGTCCAACCCCTCCAGCGCGGCGTCGATGATCCGCACGTTCACCTGATGCGGGACGATGCACCGCAACTCCTTGTCGAACCGCCGGCAGTCGTCGATGGCCTGCTCGATGAGCGCCCGGAGTTGCGCGACGGCGAAGCGGAACACCTCCCGGCCGTTCATCCGCAAGTACCGCAGGTTCGGTAGCGCCCCGCTCCCCGGCGGCGGGTTCGGCGTCACCAGGCTCGGCACCTGGATGAGTTCCTGCCGGCTGCCGTCGGCGAACAGGCGGATCTGGTGGATGCCCCGGCGGGGGTCGGCCGCGCCGCTGAGAACCACCGCCCCGGCCCCGTCGCCGAACAGGATGCAGGTGTTGCGGTCGGTGAAGTCGCACACCCGGCTGAGCACCTCGGCCCCGACCACCAAGGCGGTCTTCACCGTCCCGCTGCGGATGAACTGCTCGGCCACGGCGGTGGCGTACACGAACCCGGAACAGGCCGCCACCACGTCGAACGCCGGGACGGTGCGGCACCCCAGCGACGCCTGAATGAGGCACGCCGTACTCGGACACATGAGGTCGGGAGTGACGGTCGCGCAGACGATCAGGTCGAGGTCGGCGGGGGTGAGGCCGGAGGCGGAGAGCGCGTGGCGGGCGGCGGTGGTGCCCATCGTCGCGGCCGTGTCGCCCGGCTCGGCGTACCGCCGCTCGCGGATGCCGGTGCGGCTGCGGATCCACTCGTCGGACGTGTCCAGGGTGCCGGCGAACTCGTCGTTCGGCACCACGCGGGCGGGGACGAAGCTGCCGGTGCCGCGGATCAGGGTCTGAATCGGTCGGTCCATTTCGACTCACCCGGCGGAGAGGCGGGGACTACGAGATACGCGGTTGGTTTAGGTGCCGGCGACGAGTTCCGCAATGGGAATCGCGGGCCGGGAGCGGCCAAAATCCGCTGCCACACAGGTTCCCGGCCGGGAGTGGTAGCGGATTTTGGCGACCTGGGGGGGGGTGGCCGTTGGCCCGGCACCGTGGGAAGTCCCCTCACCGGCCCGTCGGACATGGGCCTTCTCTGGTCCCCCTCTCCCCTGGGCATTGGTCTCTACACAAGTTTATGCGTCTGGTACAGCGCCGCGCATGACTTCTGTAATCTCCCATTGGTCGATGGGCGGTCCACGGCGGTGCCGGGGCGAGCGTTGACGCTGCGGTTCGTGGCGACTGACGTGCGAGACGCGGACGGCCAGGTGCTGGCCACCTGGTGGCTGTTGACGAACGCCCCGGCGGACTGGGGGTCGAGCGCGGACGTGGCCCGCTGGTACTCTTTTCGGTGGCGGATCGAGAGCACGTTCAAGCTGCTGAAATCGGCCGGGTGGGACGTGGTGGAGTGGCGTCAGCGAAGCGGGGAGGCGTTGTTGCCGAAGCTGTTGGTGGCGATCGCGGGGTGCGTGCCGGTGTGGCAACTGGAGGCCCGGAGCGGCGCGTCGGCGGAGTGGCGGCGGGAGATCCTGATGCGGCTGTCGGGTCGGCAGATGAAGCGGTCGCAGCCGGTGACAACGGCCGGATTGTTGGCCGGGTTGTGGGTGTGGCAGTCGGTCCGCGGGGTGGCCGGCGACCACGGGGCGGACACCATCGATCGCCTGATCGCCGACCACCTGCCCCTGTTCGCCGCCCCACCGAATCCCAAAAAAGATGTGTGCAGACCAATGCTCCCCAGCGGGGAGAGGTGGGGCCTGGTCCGTCGTTCCGTCAAGGTGCTGTCTCGCCGCCAAGGCGGGGCGGGGTCGAGCGGCGGCGACAGCCAGTCACGGAGGCGGTGATGCGAAGTCGGCTCTCGGATGCGAAGTTTCTCACGGCCCTGTTCTTGCTCGGCGGCATCGCACTCCGGCTGTGGCAGTACGCCCTGAATCACGTCATCTGGTACGACGAGGCGGTGCTACTCGCCAACATCCTGGGCAAGAATTATGGCGAGTTGCTCGGCCCGCTGGGAAAGGCCGTGGCCGCGCCGCCGTTCTATTTATGGATGTTGAAATCCGTCCATTTGATCTTCGGCGACCAGCCGTTCGTCTGGCGACTCCTGCCGCTGATCGCCGGCGTCGCCACGCTGTTCGCCACCGTCCCGCTGGCGCGGGCCGTCCTCACACCACAGGGGGCCGCGTTCGCCGTCGGGTTGGTCGCGGTGTCCGACGCCCACATCCGCCTGTGCGTCACGGTGAAACCGTACACGCTGGATGCCCTCGTCACCACGTTACTTCTGTACGGGTTGGTCCGCACCGGCGGCTGGCCGCTAACCCGGCGGCTGTACGCCCTCGCGGCGGTCGCGCCGTTCGTGTTGTGTACGTCGTACCCGTCGGCGTTCGTGGTGGGCGGGCTACTGCTGGCGCTGTGGCCGAACGACCGCCGCACCGCCGTCGCCTGGGCCGTGGCGGGG
>JBBRUO010000641.1:0-3434 GCA_038247725.1 Gemmatales bacterium | reverse complement strand
TCCGGCGGCCGCAACCCCGCCATCACTTCCAGCAGGCTGGTCTTGCCGCACCCGGTCGGCCCCATGACGGCCGTGTACCCGCCGGGCGGGACGGTCAGGTATATCGGGCCGAGGCGGAACGCGCCCTGGCGGATGACGACGGAGTCGAGGTGGATCACGGAGGGGATGATACGCCCGCGCCGCCGCGGGGGCAGCGTTAGACGGTTCCCCGCCGCGCGGTACACTGCCTTGCCCCGGTTCCTCTCCCACCCGCGCAGCCGCATTCCCATGCCCGACGCCCCGCCCGACCGCCCGCCCCGCCCCGTCACCGAGTCCCAGCTCATCAGTTGGGGGAAACCGGCGACGGCCCCGCCGGACGAGATCCGCTTCCTCCAGGGGCCGCAGCCGCGGGGCCGCGAGTTCTGGAACGCCTTCCGGGTGTTCCGCGAGATGATCCACGGGTTCCGCAAGTTGCACTTCGTCGGCCCGTGCGTGACCGTGTTCGGGTCGGCCCGGTTCGACGAGGACCACGTCTTCTACCGCCAGGCGCGGCTGATCGGGCGGCGGCTGGCCGAGCAGGGGTTCACCGTCATGACCGGCGGCGGCCCCGGCGTCATGGAGGCGGCCAACCGCGGGGCGAAGGACGCCAACGGCCGCTCCGTCGGGGTGAACATCGTCCTGCCGATGGAGCAGAAGCCGAACCCGTACGTGGACCGGTTCGTGGACTTCGAATACTTCTTCGTGCGGAAGCTGATGCTCATCAAGTACAGCTATGCGTTCGTGGTGTGCCCCGGCGGGTTCGGCACCCTGGACGAGCTGTTCGAGGTGCTGACGCTGATCCAGACCCGCAAGCTAGAGGACTTCCCGGTGGCGCTGGTCGGCCGCGACTACTGGGCACCGGGGATCGAGCAGTTGCGAAAGTTCGTGAGCGAGAAGACCATCGACCCGGTCGATCTGGACAAGCTGTACATCGGCGACGACCCGGCCGAGGTGGTCGAGCGGGTGACGGAGGTGGCCAAGCGGAAGTTCGGCCTGAGCTACGGGGCGACGGTGAAACCCCGCTGGTGGCTGGGCGAAGGCTGGCTGCACTCCCGCCGACCGACGTGACCGGCGGCGCGGGCCGTTACACCGCCACCGTTTCGCCGGCCCCGTGGTTCGCGCCGCTCTTGTTGGCGGCTTCCATGAACGCGACGATCTCCAGCGTCTCGCGGATGTCGAGCGGGGTTTTCCCGGTGGCGAAGAACTCCACCACCTTCTTCAGCAACTCGCGGTAAATGTCCTTCGTGCCGACGGTCACGGCCGTGACGGCTTTCTCCGCGAAGGCCACGAACCCGAAGTCGGCTTTGCCGGCGCGAATGCCCCGCACGGTGCCGATGCGGCCGTCCGCCCAGGTGCCCGTCACCACGTCCGTGCCCTGAGTCTTGCTGTTCGTCACCCGCTTGCACCCCGGCCCCATCAGCGTGTACAGCATCTCGACGGCGTGGATGCCGTAGTGGAACAGGCCGGGGTTGCGGTCGTGTTCGGACGCCGGGCCGTAGGCCACCGCGCCGAGCAGTTTGCCGGGCTTGTCGGTTTTCGTGTACGCCACCACCTCCGGCGCGTACCGCAAGGACGACGAACTGAACAGCGGCAACTTCTTCTTCTCGGCCAACTCGATGATCTTCTTCGCGTCGGCCACGGAGCAGGCGAACGGCTTGTCCACGAAGCACGGGATGCCGGCCTCCAGGAACGGCTTGGCCCGTTCCCAGTGGACCGACCCGTCCACCGCCTCGATGAGCATGCCATCGACTTTGCCGATCATCTCGGCCGGGTCGTCCACCAGTTTCACGCCCAGTTTCTTCATCGTCGCGGTGAACCCGGCGATCCGCTCCGGCGACACCTTGGACGTGCCGGGGCAGCCGATCACCACCCTCGCACCGTCTACCCACTGGTCTTTGGCGACTTCCTGATGCGACAGGCGTTTCGTGAATTCGACCGCGTGCGAGGTGTCGAAGTCGAGGATGCCGAGCTTGATCATGGGAGGGGTTCCAATTGTGTTTGGGAGGGCGAGGCTCCCGCCGAGCCGTCGGACAGAATACCGGCTCGGCGGGAGCGTCGCCCTCCCGAAATCTCACCCCTCCAGCACTTTCTTCCGGACATCCGCCCACACGTCGGCGATCACCTTCTTGGCCGACCCCTCGATCAGCGACGGCGGCACCAACTTCAGCAGCCCGGTGCGGGCGGTGATATCGCCGGTCCACGTCACGGTGGTGCCGTCGGCGGTCGGGGCGAAGGTCATCACCGCGTCCACGCTGGTGGTCGCGCCGATCCCCTTGGCGAAAAGCTGGTACACCGCGCGGGCGTCCGGCTCGCGGGCGGTGACGGTGGCGGTGGTGTCCAGCGACCCGGAGATGAACGCCAGTTTCGGCTTCACCTTCCACTCGGCCTTGTCCGGGGTGGCCAGGCCGACCGTCGCGCCGGACAGGCACCCGGCGACGAACCCGGCGTCGGACAACTTGGCGAACACCGCCGAGACCGGGAGGGGGAACGTCACGACGCCTTCGAACTGAGCCATGATCGCACCACCGGGGGACGGGAGGAGGGATGGCCGCATTCTACCGGCGTGGCGCGGACGTGACGAAAGCGGGCGTGGCGCGACCAGGGAACCGGGTGCCCCGGCGGCCGCCAACGGAAATGTCGTCCCTTACTCGTCCTCGTCGTCGGCGGACTTGACCTTGGACATGAAGATGATGTTCCCGAACCCGCGGTATTCGACGACGGTCATGAAGCTCTTGATGAGGAACACGCCGCGGCCGCAGTTGCGCTCGAGGCCGTCGTCGTCGGTCGGGTCGGGCACCTCGGCGGGGTTGAACCCCGGCCCCTCATCGACGATGGTGATGTCGAACCGCTCTTCGTTCACGGCGTAACCGACCCGGACCTTCTTGTTCGGGTCGAGCTGGTTGCCGTGCTTGATGGCGTTCACCAACGCCTCCTCGACGGCCAACTTGATGGCGAACACGTCGGTGTCGCCAAACTGGTTGGTTTGGAGGGCGGCCTCGATCTCGTCCTGAACCCGTCGCACTTCGGCGAGGTCGTTCGGGAGGATCAGGTTGACGTTGAAATCACGCGGATTCATGAGGTGGCCTGGTCGGGGGCGACCGCGCGCCCGGCCGCGCGGGCGGCCGGCGGGGGCGGTGCCGTCAGAACGACGCCAAACCGGTCTGCTCGTCGGCGACGATTTTCAGCATCTTGTCCAACTTGGTCAGCTTGAACACCGTCAGGATGTCCTTGGCGATGTGACACAGCACGAGTTTGCCGCCCACCTGGGTCATCCGCTGGTGCAGGCGGATCAGTTTGCCGAGGGCGGCACTGGACATGAACTCGACGTTCGAGAAGTTCAGCAGCAGTTTCCGGCGGCCCAGTTCGTCCACCAGACGGAACAGGTCGTCGCCGATCATGGCGATGTTCTGTTCGTC
>JBBRUO010000640.1:0-3442 GCA_038247725.1 Gemmatales bacterium | reverse complement strand
TTCTCCACCCACACCCCTTCGACGCGGTGCAGGAAGCACCGGCGGGCGCAGAAGAGCAAGTCGTTGAGGGCCGACAACGGCGGGTACTCGTCCCCGCCGGCGGGCAGTTGGGGGAGGGGGATCATCCAACGTACCGGTGCAGGGTGACGCCTTTCGGCGGATCGTTCACCGTCACCTTGTACTCCTTGAAGCTGCGGGGCGCGGCGTCGGCCCCGAGCGTGGGCACGTCGATCAGGTCGAACAGGTCGTGCGCGGGGGCGCTGCCGAGGGCGGAGTCGTGCTCGAAGACGTACAGCCCGCGCGTGGCCATCAACCCCCGGCTGGCACTGCGGTCGATGTCCCACATGGTGCCTTTGAGAGCGGCCCACAGCAGGTCGAGGTCGGCGGCGGTGAACCCGGTGTCGCGGGCGAGGAACGGGTTGACGAACCCGGAGCAGCGGTAGAGGCCGTAGGGGACGGTGTTCTTGCGGCCCATCGTGCCGGTGATGCTACCGTCGCTGCTGGCCTGCTTCTTCGCCTCCTCTTCGGTCGTCACAGCCTTCCGCGTGATGGAGTATTCCAGCGGGACGATAGCGTCGATGGAGCGGGAGAAGGTGAGTTGCACCGGCCCCCGCACCTGACCGCAGTTCACGCCGGTCGTCATGACCGCACCGAACGCGCGGATGTCGTAGAAGGTCTGGCACATCCACTGGCGGGCTTTAGCGGTCGCGTCCGCCTTCTTCTTGGGGTCTTTGTCGTCGCTTTTCGGGCCGGCCGCGTCGTAGGCCCGCTGGTGTTGCAGGTTCAACACCCGCTTCTCGTAGGCCGCGTCCTGCGTCTGGAAGTACAGTTCGTTGCCGGGCGTGTCGCCGGCGAGCACGCTGATGGCGTTGCGGATTTTCCGCTTGATGCAACCGTCGGTCACGATGCCTTGCAGCGACTGCGGGTCGATGCGGGGGAGGTTGCCGGCGTCCGGGTCGCCGTTCGGGTTGCCGTCTTGCACGTCGAACAGCAGCACGAAGTCGTACCGCTTGGAAAGCACGTCGGTCGCGGCGGGGGTGGCTTTCGCCATGGTGGGTTCTCCGAATGGGTGCGTGGGAGTGGGGTTACTTGGCTTCGGCTTTCGCCGCCTTCTCGGCCTTCCGTTCTGCCGCTTCCTCGAACCGCTTGGCTTTCTCGTGGTAGTAGCCGAGGGCGAACCGTCCTTGCTCTTGCAGGCTCAGACGCGCCGGCGGCGGAGCGGCCCCAAGCAGGCCGAGGACTTCCATCAACCGCTTCTCCAGCACCACGGCCGTCCCCGGCTTGTCGCCCCGCAGCTTCCGAAGGTGGTTCCGCGCGTTGTCTTGGAGCCGGCCGACGACCATCGCCGGGGCCGAACTCAGCGTGCCGTAGAACTTGTCCACCACGTTCGCGTTCACGTCGCCGAGCGCGGCGTACTGGATCTGCTCGAACACCGCCAGCAGCCGGCCGTAGACGTAAGCCGGGTGCCGCTCGTCGGGGTCTAACTGCTTGTCCACGCGAACTCCTTTACGGATGAGGATGAGTTTGATGAGGGCCATGCGGCTGGCGCGGAACGCTTCGGAGCCTTCGGCCAGCAATCGCTTGAGGCAGAGGGCGAGCAGGGACTCCGGCACCGGCCCGCCGGTGAGCGCGGCCGTGAGCAACCGCTCGCCGGTGTCCGGGGCGACGGCGGCGGACTCGAACGCGGTGGCGAGGGCGAGCTGCCACATCGGGAACTTGTCGTTCACCGCACCGGCGAAATCCTTGCCCGTGTCCGCGATTCGCAAGTCCTTGAACCACCGGGCGACGTTCGCCTTCGCTTCGGGCAGGGTGGTTTCCAGATACCCCCGCACGATGGCCCGCGCCGAGTTCCCGGACAGCGCGAGCAGGTAGAACGGCGTGGCGTCCACCGAGTCGGCACGGTCCTTGCCCGTGTGAACCGAATCGACGAGTTGCTTCATCGGGTCATCGGCCGGGTCGTCCAGCAGGCTCATGAAGCCGGTATCAACGGGTTCCTTCGTCCAGTACAGGAAGGCCGTGCCGCCGACCACCAGCCGCGATTTCCCGCCCCGGTCCTTCACGCTCGGCAGTGCGTTCTTCAGAAGCGCGTCCAGCGCCCGCAGGTAGCCATCGGTGGCGGCGTAGCCGAGGCCGGCGTTCTCGGCTCCGTCCAAGCCGTAGTGGCCGAACGCGGCCTTGTCGTAGCTGATGAGGCTGACCCCGACCGACATGCCGCCGGGCACGCCTTGCAGTTTCGTGGCGTGCGAAGTCGGGATTGGCCCGACGGTGCCCGTCACCTGGCACACTCCCGTCGGCCCCTCCCCCTGCTTGGTCGCGTTCAGCGTGGCGAACAGCGCGGCGAACCACGTCCGCACTGGTTCCTCTTGAACGAGGAACCGCCCACCACTCGGCTGATACGCGAACGTCACCCGATCCGTCAGTCCAGCGTCCGTGGCCGCCACGTCCGCCCGGATGCGGTCGGTGAACTCGTCGAACCGCCGGCCGAACGCTTGCACCGCCGGAAGTGCCGGGATGTCGGTCGCGTCCGCCGCGCTGTCGATCTGTTCCCAGAAGGTTTTGCGGCTGGCGTCCGCCTTCTTCTGGTCGTTCGCCTCCTCCAACCTCAGGGGCAGCACGCGCGGCAGCGTGTCCACGAAGTACCGGGCGAACCCCTGGTTGGCCGTGTTCCCATGAGCGCGCGGCACCTTCAACAACCTTCCTCGGTCCTTCACCGTCTTCGGCGCGGCCCCTTTCTTTTTCGGTTGGATCGTCGTATCGCCGCGTATGTCGCTGAAGCCCAAGTACTCGCCGCCCTCGCCGATCCGCACGAGGTACGGCACCGGCAGTTCCTCGAACGCCAGGTCGTCCAGCAGGTTCTCGCGCATCGCCAAGGCGTACAGCCGTTGCAGGATCATTCGGCACCTCCTTCGGTGTCCCAGCCGTACACGCGGACGGCTCCCTTCCCCTCGGTGTCGCAGTGGAGGACACCGTTCATCACCTTCGCGTCGAAGAAACCGGGGCGGTTGCCCTTCGGGTCGAAGCGGATGTCGTACAGCATCAGGCCGAGGGATTCCGTCCACCCGGTCAGCACCCCATCCTTCTCCGTCGGTTCGGCGAACATCGCCGCGAACTCGCGGCAGCCGAGGTACGGCCGGTGGAAACACTGCCCCTTCTTCACCCGCCGCTTGAACATCTCGGCGTACTTGGTCACGCTGTCCGGCCCGTGGTCCTCGTCGTCTTCGGCTTGGGTACGGGGCTGGTTCGCCTTCGCCGTCAACACTGGGCTGGCGTCGATGCGGTACGCGACGTGGTGCAGCATGAGCGTGTTCCGCTGCGTGCGGTTCTGCCCCTGCGCCCCCTCGCGGCCGGCCGAGTCTACCAGATATGGTTCGAACGACTCCGGCTCGGCCATCCACCCGGCGACGGTGCGCGGGGCGATGGTGCCCTGAATCTCGTTCCGCCG
>JBBRUO010000639.1:0-3465 GCA_038247725.1 Gemmatales bacterium | reverse complement strand
GGATGCCGAAAGGGGCCACCCTGCGGCACGAGTTGGAACAGTTCATCCGGTCGGAACTGGTGAAGCGGGGATACAGTCCGGTATACACCCCGCACATCGGCAACCTGAACATGTACCGCACCAGCGGCCACTTCCCGTATTACTCCGACGCGCAATTCCCGCCCATGTACTTCAACCCCATCGTCCAGAACGTGGACGTGTGGTTCACCCTGCTGGAGAAGGGGCACCTGACCCCGGCACGCGAGGCCGCGTTCCTCGGCGTCATCGAGTCGGTCAGCGAGGGCCAGTTGCCGACCGGCGAGGACGACTACCCGCGCCAGAGCTGGAACCAGATTCAACTGGACGCCCGCGTGCTGCTGTTGGACTATAAGTCCGCGACGGATGTAAGCGCCAAGTTGACGGTTCTCAAGGACTGGATGAGCGGTCAAGAAGGGTATCTTCTCAAGCCCATGAACTGCCCGCACCACATCCAGATTTACAAGGCGGTGCCGAAGAGTTACCGCGATCTGCCGTTGAAGCTGGCCGAGTTCGGCACCGTGTATCGGTACGAGCAGAGCGGCGAATTGGGCGGCATGACGCGCGTCCGCGGCTTCACCCAGGACGACGCGCACCTGTTCGTCACCCCGGACCAGGTCGAGGCCGAACTGCGGTCGGAACTCGACCTCGTGTTGTACATCCTGAAGACGCTGAACCTGACCGATTACCGCGTGCGGGTGAGCGTCCGCGACCCGGAGAGCAGCAAGTACGTCGGCGATCCGGCCCAGTGGGACCAGGCCGAGGCGACCCTGAAAGCCATCGTCGAAAGCACCCCCGGCCTGAATTTCACCGTCGGCGTCGGCGAGGCGGCGTTCTACGGGCCGAAGATCGACTTCATCGTCAAGGACTGCATCGGTCGCGAGTGGCAGCTCGGCACCGTGCAACTGGACTACAACCTGCCCAAGCGGTTCGAGTTGGAATACACCGGTAGCGACAACATGATGCACCGGCCGGTCATGTTGCACCGCGCCCCGTTCGGCAGCATGGAGCGGTTCTGCGGCATCCTCATCGAACACTTCGCCGGGGCGTTCCCGCTGTGGCTCGCGCCGGAGCAGGTGCGGGTGCTGACCATCTCCGAGAAGTCGCTGGAGTACGGGCAGAAGGTGGAGGCCGAGTTGAAGGCGGCCGGGTTCCGCGTGACCGGTGATTACCGCTCGGAGAAGATCGGCGGAAAAGTGGCCGTCGGCAGTCAGGAGAAGGTGCCGTACCTGCTGGTGGTGGGCGAGAAGGACGCGGCGAATGGCACCGTCAGCGTGCGGGACGAGAGCGTCGAGGACCAGAAGAAGCGCGACCTCGGGGCGAAGCCGCTGGCCGACGCGATCACGATGTTCCGTGAGGAAATCGCGAGCAAGCGGATTCGCAACATCTCCACCGCCACCGCCGATCTGACCGGCGGCGGAGCCAAGTTCGAGGGGTGAGCCACACTCGTGTTTGACTCGTACGCGCCGGAAGTTAGAATTGCAAACGTCCGGCGCGACCATTGGAGGGACCAAGATGGGACCAACTCACGACGCGCGTTTCCGAAGCGCCCATAAACACCTCGACGTGTTCGAGAGCGGATGGAAGGCGGAACATCACGAGGCGATGGCGCTCTACGATTTTCAGGAATTCCTGGCCGAGGGGTTGGGACTCTTCGAGTGGCTGACGGAACGGTCCCAGGACTTCCGGTGGCTGATCTTCGTCGGGAAACTGGACGCCGACCCGGTTGCGGCCCAGAACGAAAAAGCGATGTTTCAACGGTGGCTGCACACCGCCGCCGAATGCGAGCGGAACTTAGAACACTTCGAGACACGATTCGGGATGGTCGAAGGAGCCGAGAAGTTCCGTCTCGCGGTCGCCGAAATCGGGAAGTTCCTGGCCAACTGGCAACCGCCCGTCAAGTCCCTGGCGCGGGGTCTCCGGGCGCGGCGGTTGTCGGACGAAGAGGTCGTCGCCCGCCGCTCGCTCCTCGCGTCCCCGTAACCATCCGACGGGGGGACGCGCGTGAACGATCTCACACGACACTGTTCACGGCGGACTTGTTACCGGACGTGGCCGCGTTCGATTGCGGCGACGCCGTCTGGGAACGTCAAGTCTCGGAGTGGATTCAAGCCGAGGCCGGGACCGGTGGCGCGGCCGACGCGATTACGTTCTTCACGCACATCTGGGTGTATCGGGATCCCGCCGGTGAGTTGGTCGGGTTCGGTTCCCTCGCTGAAGCGATACACTGGCCGGCACCGGGAACACCGCGTCATAACTTTCCCCGTGCGAGCGTGATCCCCTATTTCGGCATCGACCGGCGGTTCCACGGGTAACCGCCCGGCCCGCGTGAGCAGCGATTCGCGTACCGCATCTTCCGCGACCTCATGGCCGAAGCGGAGAAAGTCCAGGCGGAACGGCCCCTCCTCATCTTGGAAGTGGACACCGATAACGTCCGCGCCGAGCGATTTTATCGCGAGTCGTTCGGCTTCGCCGACATCTCGCCGGCCGAGTTCGACCCCGAAACCGGACGGTCTTACAAGTGGATGGGGCGAGCGTTGAACCCGCCGATCTGACCGGCGGCGGAGCCAAGTTCGAGGGGTGAGCCAGTCTGTTCTGCCGGGACGCGCAGGGGAGCGCGACAGGATCGCGTTCCCCTGCGCGTCCCGGCAATACGAATTTCTATTTCGTCCATCCGCGAAATCAGTAAGGGAATCCGCTGCCTCTCTGTCTAGTAATGGGGTTCGGCGGTGTGGCTCGCCCGCGCCGGACAGATTCCTGACAGGTACCGACATGTCCGTAGTGACCCATTCGCCCGTTACCCATCCGGCGGCCGTACTGCCCTCCCCCGACGCGCCTCTCCGGGTCTCGGTGGCCGTCCGCATCGTGACGCTGGTCGTCATCCTGGTCCCGCTGCTGGCCGTCGCGGCCGCGCCGTTCCTCGTCTGGGGGTGGGGCTTCGGCTGGACGGACATGGGCCTGCTCATCGGCATGTACGTCCTCACCGCTCTCGGCATCACGGTCGGCTTCCACCGGCTGTTCGTCCACCGCTCGTTCGAGTCGCCGACGTGGCTGAAGTTCATCATCGCCGCGTTCGGGTCGATGGCCGTGCAGGGGTCGCTGTTCCATTGGGTCGGCACCCACCGCCGGCACCACCAGCACAGCGACACGCCGGACGACCCGCACACGCCGCACCACCACGGCACCGGCGTCGCCGGCCTGTTGAAGGGGTTCTGGCACGCGCACGTCGGCTGGTTCTTCCGGCCCGATTCGCCGGAACTCGGCCGGTACGTCAAGGACTTGAAGGCCAGCCCGACCCTGCGGGTCGCGGACGCCATGTTCGTGGTCTGGGTGGCCGTCGGCTTGCTGCTGCCGGGGTTGCTCGGCGGCCTGATCACGGGCACTTGGGCGGGCGTCTGGACGGGGCTGATCTGGGGCGGGCTGGTGCGGCTGTTCCTCGTCCACCACGTC
>JBBRUO010000638.1:0-3467 GCA_038247725.1 Gemmatales bacterium | reverse complement strand
CCGGTGCCGTCACTCCTTCGCCGTCTTGTGAACGGTGAGGAACACCGACCCAGTCACGGCCGTGCCGTCGCTCGCGGCCACGTTGTACCCGACTTGAAGTTGCATGACCGGCTTCACCCCGCCGGCGAACGTCACCTTCACCGTCTTCTCGTCGAGCAACTTCGCGGACGAGATCGCCAGATCGTCCTGCCCCTCGACCTTCGGGTTCGACACCTTCCATCGCTTGCTGCCGTACTCGGCCCGCCACAGATAGTTCCACCACGCGGCCTTGTAGTTCGCCGGGTTCTCCGCCGCATTCTTGTCCAGCGGGCGGGTGAAAGTCAGTGTCACCCCAGTGTCAGTGACCTCGTGCTTCACCACTGTGTCGAGTGGCTTGCCGGTCAACCGCACCCGCTGGAGGCAGCCGTCCGCCTTCGCCGCCGTCTGCCAGCCGTTCAACCCGCAGACGTACAGGTGGCCGTCGGTGGGGTGAAAGCGACCCCGGCACACGCCCGCGAGGAACTGGATCGGCAGCCCCGCCACGCCGCCTTGCACGGTGCCGTCCGGGAACTCCTGGCGGAGCAGCACATACGGCCGGCAGCGGCCGTAGCTGAAGTGAAGCGGTAGTCCGGCGAGCGGGGACTTGGCCCACGGCGAATCGCCGGTCGCGGGAACCCACGTCTGCCCGCCGGCGGAGTTGTCCACCTCACGCGGCAGCCAGCAGAGCGGGCCGTCATAGATCTTCGACAGCGGGTCGCGGTGCGCCGCCCGCATGTCGCCATAGAAGCCGCCCTTCTTGTACTGGTCGATCCGCGTGGACGGCATCCAGTTCCCTTCCTGGTCGGCCCCGGTGAGGATGCCGGTCGGTGACATGCCCATGCCAATCGGGTGCCGGAAGCCGGTGGCGAACACCTCGGCCTTGCTCCCGTCCTTGCTCACTTTCATCAGGCAACCGCCCGACGGCAGGTGCGTGTCGCCGGTCTTGAAGAAGTAAAAGTTGCATTGCGGGTCGGTTTCCAGGCAGGTGTCGTAGCTGTGTTCGCCGTTGCCGGTGTGCCAGTCGTTGCAGATGCACTCGTAGAAGTCCGCCTCGCCGTCGTCGTTGGTGTCGTGCAACCGCGTGAGTTGCCCGCGCTCCAAAACGACGACTTTGCCGTCCACGACCTTCAACCCGAGCGGGTGGTAAAGCCCGGTGGCGAACCGCTGCCAGTGGCATTCGCCTTTCGCTTCATCGACCTTCACGAGCCACACGTCGCCGTGGCAGGTGCAGACGGCAACGCGGCCGTCCGGCAGGAAGTCCAGGCCGGTGCAGAAGAAGAGGGCCTTGAACGGGTTCTCGTAGGGGATGGTGAGCGTGTCCACGGCGAACGGCCCGGACTCGTCGCCCTTCACCAGCTTCGTGACCAGCGGCTTACCCCACCGCTTCGGGCCGGGCTTGGTGAGAGCCGCGAGGTCGTCTGCTTCGCCTTTGGTCGTGCCGTACTGGAACGCCAGCGAGCGCGAATCCTTGCTCGGTTTGAACCCGACCACCTTCACCTTCACGCCCGGGTCGAGGAACAGCGGTTTGTCACCGGCTTCGGCGGTGACGATGCGGAGGAACCCGGCTTCCGACCGCTTGACGGAATCCAACACCCCGACGCCATTCACCGTGTAGCTGAACACCACCCGATCCCCATTGAGATAATGCCCGCGATACTTCAAGCCGGGAACGGGGGCCGTCGCGTTGGGCACTGCGGCGAACCGCCCTTGCGCGTCGGCCCATCCGGCGAGGGACGCCGTTGAGAGGATTATTTTCGCCCCGGTTGGCATCGTGGGAGTGTTCAGCAACCCGAACCGCCGGACGCCGTGTTGCAAATACCCACCGGTCCACCCGGCCGCGTATCGCATCGTCGCGCGGTCGAAGATCACGCAAGCGTCGCCCTTCTCGCCGAGCTTCACCGCCGTGCCCTTGTAGGCGAACACGGTGTCCTTGCCGTGGGCGTACTTGAATGTCGCGTTGAAGGTCGGCCCAGTGTTCATCTGTTGGAACCGCGTCTCGTCCCAGTCGGGGTCTTTCATCTTCTCCCACGGCTCGGCCTTGCCGACGGCGGGGCGCGGCGTCCAGTCCAGGATGTCGAACGGCTTGGGTGGCTCGGCCTTCGGTTGCTGGGCAACGGCCAGCAGCGAGGCGACCAGGACGACCGGAAGCACGAAGAGGAGGCGCGGCATGGGCGTGACACACGGGAGGAGGAGGGCGGGTAAGTGGGTGAATGGTACCCGACCGGGGCGCGTGCGGTCGAGGGCCGATGTGGGAGTTGTCGCCGCGAGTGTGTTTGCCACTGCGTGTCGGCCCTCACCCCCGGCCCCTCTCCCTCGGAAACCGTCCCGTTCCGGGACAGGGGGGAGATGGGAGCCAAGCACCGATACGGACACGCGGTGGTCTTCCTTCCGACCCTCCCCCCCGTTCTCGCCGAGAACGGTTTCCGCGGGAGAGGGTGGCCGCGTAGCGGCCGGGTGAGGGCCGGACCTCCGGCGAATCCAACGCCAAAATCCATTGCCGCACGAGTCGCCACGAGTGTGTTTGCCACCGTCGTCTGGCGAGTGGTATCATAACCGCACTTCCTCCGTTCTCTCCCGGAAGCCTCCCATGATGCGCCTCGGCCTGTTCCTGCTGCTCGCACTCCCCCTCCCCGCTTTCGCCCAGAAGGAGTTCGGGTTCGACAATCGCAAGGGGTCCGGGCAGCCGTACCTCACGCCCGACGAGACGGTGAAGAAGTTCAAGGTCGCGCCGGAGTTCGAGGTGAAACTGTTCGCTGGCGAACCGGACTGTGTCAACCCGGTCGCCTTCACCATCGACGAGAAGGGCCGCGTGTGGGTGCTGGAATGCTTCGAGTACCCCAGCCGCACGCCGAAGGGCAAGCAGCCGCGCGACCGCATCGTCATCCTGGAAGACACCGACGGCGACGGGAAGTGCGACAAGCGCACCGTGTTCGCCGAGGGGAAGGATTTCCCCATTTCGGAGGAGCGGAAGAAGGCCGGGCTAGGCGCGTTCGACCTCGCCACCGGGCTGGAGGTCGGCAACGGCGGGGTGTACGTCGGCGCGCCGCCGTACCTGTGGTACGTCGAGAACAAGGACGACAAACCCGGCAAGTTCGAGCGACTGGCGGGCGGGTTCGGCAGCCAGGATACGCACGAGACGTTGAATACCTTCCAGTGGGGGCCGGACGGCTGGCTGTACGGGATGCAGGGCGTGTTCACGAACAGCACGGTGAAGCCGCTGGACGGGCCGGAGACGCGGATGAACGCCGCCGTCTGGCGGCTGCACCCGAAGACCAAGAAGTTCGAGATCTTCGCCGAAGGCACCAGCAACCCGTGGGGCCTGGACTGGCGCAATACCGACGGGCAATTCATCCTGGCGGCGTGCGTCATCCCGCACCTGTATCACATCGTTCCTGGTGGCATCTACAAACGGCAGGCGGGCGCGAGTTACAACCCGTATGCGTATGGAT
>JBBRUO010000637.1:0-3480 GCA_038247725.1 Gemmatales bacterium | reverse complement strand
TCAACGAGGGGAGGTGGAAGACTCGGTCCGCCCCCACAACGGAATGGGACAGGCTCAGCGGGTATGTGTATGACGCGGCGTCAGAACAGTTCCACCCGGCTGCCGAAGGCGGCGAGCAGCGCCGCCTGCCCGGCCGACCCGATGTTCGTGAACCGCAGGTTCAGGTACTCGACCGTCCGCACCGGGCCGAGGCGGTCGGCCAACTCCATCGCCGCCTGATCGGTCAGCGGGTTGCCGCCGAGGATGATCCGCTTCAGCCGCCGCAGCAGTCCGGTGTTCAGTAGCGCGATCACCCCGTCGTCGGTCATTCGGCGGTACGAGAAGTCGATCTCGGACAGGTTCGGCGGGAACGGCAACGGCGGCTCCTGGTCCGGCGGCTCGCCGACATACGGGTCATCGACGGGGATGCCTTCCAGGCTGATCGCTTCCAGCCGATCCAGTCGGCGGATGGCGGCGGCCACCTCGTCCGTGGCCGGCGGCGGTTCGGTCGGCGGGCGGTCGATGTGGTCGGCGTCAAACACGGCCAGTCGGGTGACGGAGCCGATGTGCGGGCAGCGGACGAACTCGAACGGCCGCGCCAGCAGGTGCGTCACCGACACCACGCTCGGCCGCGGCCGCAGCGCGGCGATCCCTTCCGCCAGCGGCAGGAAGTCGCGGACGTGCAACTCCACCTCGTCCACGAACCCGCGGCGGAACCGCGGCCGCGCCCGCACCAGCGGGGCGGCGAGCGGGCCGAGGATGTCCGGCAGGTGGTCGTCAAGCAACACCTGTTGCCGCTTCCACAGGTGGACGAACACGTTCAGCGCCGCGCGGGGGAGCGTCTCCTTGCCGGCGATTTCGCACTGGAGCCGGATGAACTCGGCCCGCCGCTCGAACCCCCGCTCCTCCAGCCAGTCGGCGTACACGAGGCGCGGCAGGTCGGCGTCCGCGTGGGCGGCGATGCCGGCGAGCAGGGCGAGTTCGTCGGGGTTCATGTCGTCCAACCGGGAGCGGGAGCGAGTGAGGAAGGGGCGCAAGTCCGCCGCCACCCCCTACGAATAGACGCGGACGCGGGTTCCGGCGCGGCCGGATTCATCGGACCCCCAACGACCCGGCGACCCGGCCGGGCCGATTTTCCCCATGACTTCGCCCCCCGTTCCGCGCAGAATAACCCCACCGGTGTTCCCGCCCGCTCCCTCTCCTCCCGCGAGTGCCTGTCATGCCCCGCAAGTCCGCCGCCCCGTCCCGTCGTTCGTTCCTCGCCGCTTCCGCCGCCACCACCGCCGGTGGGGTGTTGCTGAACGCGACTCCCGTCCACGCCAAAGGGAACGACCTGCTGAAGATCGGCCTCGTCGGGTGTGGTGGCCGTGGGGGCGGCGCGGCGCTGAACGCCCTCCGCGCCGACCCGAACACCCGCCTGGTGGCCATGTGCGACGCCTTCGGCGACCGGCTGGACGGCAAGCACAACGACCTGAAGGAGGAGTTCGGCGACCGCGTGGACGTGCCCAAGGAGAGGCGGTACACCGGGTTCGACGGATACAAGCAACTCATCGACTCGGACGTGGACGTGGTGCTGCTCGTCACCCCGCCCGGCTTCCGCCCGATTCACTACAAGTACGCCATCGAGAAGGGCAAGCACGTCTTCATGGAGAAGCCGCACGCGGTGGACGCGACCGGCATCCGCAGCGTGCTGGAGACGACGAAGCTGGCGATCGAGAAGAAGCGGTGCGTGGTGTCCGGCTTCTGCTACCGGTACGACCCGCCCAAACGGGAGACGCTGAAGCGGATCCTCGACGGGCAGATCGGGCAGGTGCAAGCCGTCCACACGACGTACCTGACCGGCGACCTGTGGTTCCGCGGCAACGACCCGACCTGGACGCCGATGGATTACCAGATGCGGAACTGGTACTACTACAGTTGGATCTCTGGCGATTTCCTGGTCGAGCAGCACATCCACAGCATCGACAAAGCCCGCTGGGTGATGGGCGACGAGTTCCCCATCGCCGCGCAGAGCATGGGCGGCCGGCAGACCCGCACCGACCCCAAATACGGCAACATCTGGGATCACTTCACCGTGGTGTACGAGTTCGCCAGCGGGGCGAAGGTGTTCAGCCAGTGCCGGCAGGTGGCCGGGTGCTACGGCGAGGTGGCCGACCATGTGGTCGGCACCAAGGGCACGGCCGAGTTGATGAAGCACACCGTCACCACCGACGCCGGCACCACGAAGTCCACCGCCAAGGCCAAGCGGGGCGACATGTATCAAGTGGAACACGACGAGTTCTTCGCGCACATCCGGGCCGGCACCGTCATCAACGACGCCGAGCGGAGCGCGTACAGCTCGCTCATGGGCATCATGGGCCGGGAGGCGGCGTACAGCGGCAAGCGGATCACCTGGGAAGAGATGATGAAGTCCAAGCAGGACCTGTCGCCGGCCCAGTACGCCTTCGGCGACCACAAGCCGATGCCGGTGCCGGTCCCCGGCCGGTACAAGTTCGCGTGAGGTCGGATTTGGCGAGCGGGGGGGTGTCAGCCCCAGTTGTCCAGGCGAGCGGGGGGCGTAAGCCCCCTGTTGTTCGCGGAGGGCTGATCGATGGAACTCACCGCGGATTTCGGCCCGTGGCCGATGGTCGAGATCGCGGCGACGCCAGCGGAGTTCGCAATCCTGGCGGAGCGAGTTTCCGAACTCGCCCGTCTGGGAACCGGTGAAATCACAAGTTCAGGTGACCCATCCGGACTTGCCTCACTTGCGATCCGAGTTGACGCGGGGACTGTCTTGGTCTCGGTTCACGGCGACGTGTTGACGGTCAGCGGTGCCGCGGAATCGCTTGAGGGGCTCGCACTCAACTTGCCCCGCGAACCTTCACTCGCGCCCGGCTACCACGTCCACTACGAACACTCGACGCGGGAGTCCGATGTGGCGGGCGAGTCGATCCCATTGGTGTTGCTCGTCGCTGGCGAGCGGGGGGCGTAATCCCCCGCACGCCAAGAAACGTAGGGGCGCATCCGTGGATCGCAACTGGTTCCTCACCTGGAGTACCTACGGCAGTCGGTTGCCCGGTGACGCGCGCGGGTTTGTGAGCAACATCCGCCACCCGGATGGCAAGGGCACTCGCATTAACGAACCCGGCGTTCCGCCTGCCGAGAACATGCCCGCACTCCGGGAATACCACGAGAGCCGATTGAAAGGCTCGGTTATTCGGCTCGGAGTCGAACACGCCAAGGACGTTCTGCCACAACTTCACGAAACGGCCGCCTATCGTGATTGGGTGTTGCTCGTCGCGTCCGTGATGGCCGACCATATACACCTCATCGTTGGGGTTCTTGGCGACCCCGAACCGACGGACCTCCTTCGCGATTTCAAGAGTTACGCCAGCCGGCGATTGAATGCGAAGTGGGCGAAACCGCAATCCGGGACGTGGTGGACGGAGGGCGGTTCCAAGCGAAAACTCGCGGAGTTGGAAGACAAGATCAACGGCATCAGCTACGTTCAGCGACAGCCGT
>JBBRUO010000636.1:0-3486 GCA_038247725.1 Gemmatales bacterium | reverse complement strand
CCGGGCGGTCACGGTCAGGTTGCCGTGACCCCGCTGGCCGTAGTTGGCGCAGGCGGAATTGAGACAACAAAATCGGCTCAGGTCGTATTCGTCCACGCTGACTCCCTCCCGACGTGAAAAGGCACCCACCCGACACCTTACCAGACCAGTACACCACCTACAGCGATGTACGGTTACCACAGGTGAGTTAAGGGGGCGAATACCGCACCCGGAGTTCCCGTTCCTCCCAGGCCTGCCCGGTCAGCGGCACGCCGTAGAAGTCGAAGTCGTTCATGAACTGCACCCACATGGCCCGTTGCATCTGCTCGGCCCGGCCGCTGCCGATGCGGGGCAACCGGGCGAACGGCGGGCTGGAGTTCCAGTTCCCGCGCTCCTGTTTGAGGAGGATGCGCATGGCCACCGCCCCGACGCCGGACATGCGGAATTGGCCGCGAACCCACAGGAGCAACTCGCGCGCGCCGGGCGGGTTGTCGCGGGGGATGAGTGGCTCGAACACCGCCGCCACCCCGACGACCATCGTCAACTGGCTGGCGTCCGTCACGATCTGGTCGGCGCTCGCCGGATCGCCGTACCCGATCAGCCAGCATTGGGTGCCCGCATTCGTCCTTACCTCCTCCAAGTAGTCTTCCGCCTTTCCGCCCCACCAGGGCTGATCGGCCTTGTCCTTGCTCTGGAAGAACGAGAGGAACTCCTGCCCGAACTCGCGGTTGAGGTTGGCCCACGCATCCGGGTGCGAAGGCGGCAACGCGCCGGCGAGTGGCAGGAGCACCACGGACGGCTGGTTGACGTTCAGCGCCCGCTCGCAGAAGCGGACGAACTCCTGGCTGAAGGTGGCTCGCGCCCGCGGCCACACCCGCTGGAAGTCGGCCGTCGCCGACCACCCGCGGAGGGTGTTCACCCACCCCCGTTGGATCGGGTGCGCGTAGTTGTGGTCGAGGTCGTTCCGCAGCCAGGCCAACTCCATCAGCTGCATCCGCCGGATGACGTCCCGCTCCTCCGTCACCACCTCCATGTTCTGAAGGAACTCCGCGCACGACTGGATGTACTGGTCCCGCTGGACGGTCGAGTGCGGCGTCCACTGCCGGCGGAACCCGCTGAACAGTTGCCGGTTGAAGCGGCCGCCCCGGCCGGCGTGGGCGCGGGTGGCCTCCGCCGCCTCCGCGAGCACGGTCATGCCGATGTGGTAGCCGAGGCCGCGGTAGCTCTCGAACTGGGTCTCGTCGAAGAACTGCGCGGCGGTCGGGTGGTGGGGGAACGCTGGGTCCACGGCCGCGTAGTTCTTCAGGTCCGGCGGCTCGTCGCCGGTCAGGGACGAGCGAATGAACAGGAGGGTGCCGACCGCCCCGCCGGTGTCCACGTCGTCGTACCGGATGGCCCCGATGGCGCAGTGCCAGTCGCTCGTCCGCCCGTCCGCCCCCTTCCGCAGCGGGCCAGTGTCGATCTGAATGCGGACGCCGAAGTCGGCGTGGACGCGCCGCACCAAGTTGGCCAAGTTCTCGGACGTCGGGTCCACGCTGTCCGCCGCGTCGATGAGGATGACGAACCGGCAGCGGCGGCGGATCAACTCATACGCCCCGGTATTCTCGTAGTGCCCGCCGTCGGACAGGTGGACGTACCGACTCGTCGCGTCGGTGTAGCCGAACAGTTCCCGGAGGTAGTGCCACGATCCCAAGGGGGCGGACCCGGTCCAGGTGTCGCCGTCGTCTGCCCGCCCGCAGTTGCGGATCCACCACCCCAGGCGGGCGTTCAGGATCGTCAGGAACGCGGTGAACTGCGGCGACTGGTAGTTCGCCATGTTCGGATCGATGGCGGCCCCGGAGACGGCGATCGCTCGGCCGACGGTCAAGTTCCAGAAGCGCGATCCGGTGTCAGCCGCCTCCTTCTTATCCATCGGCCTCTGGCCGCCGCACAGGCGGACGAACCCGGTCGCGTCACTCCCACAGTAACCGGCACTGAGGACGAACGATTCCCCCTTCCGGTCCTGCACGGCGAGTTCGGTGCCGGCGACGATGTTCAGGGTGGTGTTGAAGAGGGGGAACGGGCCGCAGTACGAGGCCGTCCCGACCCCGTCGGTCGTGCGGAGGCCGACGAGGGGCAGGTCGTCGTTCGGGTCGAACCCGCTGAACGTGTTCGCCTTCCGCTGATCCGCCGCCGCCGTCGGCACGCTCGCCCGCTTGGCGAGTTGCGCCGGGGTGGGCCGCAGGGACGCCCCGAGGTAGCAGCGGGTGAGCCGGTTGGCGTACATCGAGTGCAGCGAGAACCGGTTCACCGGGATCAGGAGTAGGAACAGGCCCCCGAGCAGAGAAATCCCCCCCGCGATTCCCAGCGGCAGCCACACGCAATACTCGTTCGACTCGAGCAGATCGGCGTAGCTCAACTCCAGCTCCGGACACTTGCAGAGGTACCACTGGGCGAAGTCGGCGAGGGCGGCGACGAGGGCGACAACGGTCACCAGGAACAAAAGGGGGATCACGTTCACCGCCAGCGCTAGCGCCACGCCTGGCGTCTTCGCCAACCGCGGCACCAGGACGCGCAACCCGGCGGCGAGGGATCCGCTCACGAGGACCGACGCGACACCCGCCTCAAGTTTTCTTTCAAACAACTGGGGCAGGTACGCCACTATCCCGAAGACGGCCAGCCACGCCGTCCCCAACATGAGCAGCCAAGCCGCCTGCCGGGACCGCCACTCCCGCTCGTACTCGCTGTAATATCCGCCGGCGATCGCCACCTCCAGGTAGCCGGCCAGCAGCAGGATGAGCAGGAACAGCGGCGGACCGAGGGTGACGAACAGGGCCGGATGGCTCTCCCCGTCGAAGTACAGCAGGTTGTTTACCAGCAGCGTGAACCCGGCCCCGAGTACGACGCCGAACGCCGTGTTGTACAGCGCGTAACGGAAGCCGCCGAATCGGGTCCCGACCGTCCCCCAGCCGATCACCGTGCCCGCCCACGCGAGGAGACCGGAAAGCGCCCCCAGGCCGCCGAATAACACCATGCCCCGAAAGTAGTCCGGGCGGGACGAAGCGTTGCCCCCATTCGGAAATCTGATTGGCATCCGACTTGCCGGGGGAGCGGCCGCCAGCGTCGAGGTGGCTGCCGCCGCAGGGCTGTCTGCCACCAGAAGAAGCTCGATACGGATACGGCCGAGTTGACCTGTCGCGGCGAGGTTGTCTGCCACGGGTGTCGCAGTCGTTGTGGCCACTCGCTTCGCAGGCGGAAGGTTCGGCGCGTACAACCACACGGCACACGTTCCGGCGAGCAGCATCAGAAACCCGACCAACTTCGGATGTCGCCACCAACCCTGGAATTCGGCTCCGGAGTGGAGCGACCGGACCCTGCCGAGGCCGAGGCGGAGGACGCTTTGGCCGAGCAGGAGCGCCGCGATGAACGCCCCGAATACGATCCAGCGGAGCGGGTAGGAGAGGGGTATACTCTTGCCTCCAAAGTAAAAGTTCTCCATGTCAACGTCAGCGACTTTGTCGATCGGCT
>JBBRUO010000635.1:0-3499 GCA_038247725.1 Gemmatales bacterium | reverse complement strand
CGCGCCTGCTCCGAGATGGCCACCACGGCGGGGTGCTTGAGTTTTCGTTCGACGGAGATGGCGTAGAACCGCTCCCGGAGGCCGTCCATCCGGCCGACACGCCGCACCCCGTAGTGCCGGCGGATGTCCTTCTCGACCGCCGTCGGGACGGCGAACAGGCCTTCCCCGGCCCGGCCGAATGTTTTCAGCAGGGCGCTGTCTTCGAATTCGCCGCGGATGGCGGGGCGGATGCCGCGCTCGTCGAACCACTGGTCCAGCGACCGGCGGAGAGTCGTGCCCTCGATCGGCAACAGAAACGGGCTGCCGTCGAGTGACGCCGGGAAACCGGCCTTGAACACCCGTGCGAGTTTCGGCACCCCGACCACCGCCACCCCGCTCTCGCCGAGCAGATGGGTGTACACCTTCGCCTTGACGGTCGCCGGGAGTGGACTTTCGGACAGCACCACGTCCAGGTTGTGGATGGTCAGTTCGGCCGCCAGGCGGTCGAGCTTCCCCTCGACGCACACCACCCGTACCGGCTCCGGGAGTCGCAGTGCGGGTTCGAGCAGCAGGTGGGCCACGTACTTCGGCACCGCGTCCACCACCCCCACCCGCAAGCGGATCGGCTGACCGGCCGGCCGGCCGCTCACCGCGTCCATCAACTCGCGGCCGAGGGCGAAGATGTCGTCCGCGTAGCGGAACACCGCCCGCCCGGTCTCGGTCAGTGTCAACCCCCGCCCGCTCTTCTCGAATAGCCGCGCCTTCATCGCCCGTTCCAACTCCCGGATCTGCCCGCTGATGGTCGGTTGGGACAGGTGCAAGACCTCGCACGCGCGGGTCACGCTGCCCTCCCGCGCGACGACCCAGAAGTAGTGCAGGTGGTGGTAGTTGAGCCAGTCCACGGGTTTTCCTCGGATCGGTTTTCCCGATGCGTTGATGACGACTTATCGATTGATAGGCCCGCCGTCTCACCGGGTATCTCTGGCACCGGACGACGAAACGCGGTCCGATTCCCAGGAGGTGCGGCCATGTGGGTGACTATTCACGGGCGGGGACTGGCGGACGCGGCCGTCCGCGAGCGGATCGAGCGGCGGCTGGACTTCGCCCTCGGCCGGTTCGGCGACCAGGTACGGCGGGTGTCAATCTACCTGGCCGACGTGAACGGGCCGCGGGGCGGTGTGGACAAGCTTTGCCGGATCGCGGCCGAGCTTCCCGGCCACGGCCGCGCCGTGGTGGAGGGGGTGGACGACAGCCTGTCCGCCGCCATCGACCGGACGGCCGACCGCGTCGGGCAGGCGGTCAGCCGCCGCCTCGTCCTCGCACGGACGACCGCGACGGCCGTCCGTGGCCGGGGGGGCTGACTGGCGGCCCAGCCGCCGACACAGGGAGACGCGCCGTGGCCCCCAACCCGAGCCGCCCGGCGGACCGGACGGAACGCCTGCGGCACCTGGCAGACGGCCGATTCGGCAGCCGCATCCGCGACTTCTCGGTTTGCGAGCGGGGCGGAGGTCTGGTGCCGGAAGGGAAGTGTGGCAGCTTCCACGTCAACAGACGGTCCAGGAGGCGGTGGCCGCCGCGAGCGCCGGACGGATCGTCGCCAAGGAGATCGAAGTGTGCTGAACTCGGCCGGGCGATTCGGCACGGCCGAGTGACCCGGCCTTCCCCTTCCTCAACATCGGTGGAGGTGCGTCATGCCCAACTTGCGCGAAGTGATGGCGAAGGTGCTGGCGGACGGAAAAATCGACGGCTCAGAAATCGAGTCTCTCACGACCTTGCTGTACGCGGACGGCGTGATCGACCGGGAGGAGGCGGCGTTCCTCGTCGAGTTGCACAAGCGGGTGGAGCGAGTCACGCCGAGGTTCGAGAAGTTCTTCTATCGGGCGATCAAGGAACACGTCCTGACCGACGGCGTGATCGACGCCGTGGAGGCGGCCTGGCTTCGGCGGATCATCTTCGCCGACGGCACGGTGGAGGAGCGGGAGAAGAAGTTGATCCGGGAGTTGCGCGGCGAAGCCCGCCACATCTGCCCGGAGTTCGAGGCGCTGTACCAGGACTGCGTGAAGTAATCGTCGAACACGGGTCGGCCGCAGGCCGGCCCCGTCCCTCACACAACTACACACACGGAAAAAGGCCATGAAGAGTTGCCCCGTCTGCACCACCGGCTTGGCGGTCACCGTCCGCCAGGGGGTGGAAATCGACTTCTGCCGCCGTTGCGGGGGGTGTGGCTGGACCGCGGCGGGTTGGACAAGCTGATCGAGTGGTCCGCGCCGCACGCCCGCCACGACCGCGACGACGACGACAGCGACTGGGGGGACGACAGCCGCCAACACGGGGTTACCGCGCGGCGGAGTCGGGCCACTACCCCGCCGGCGGGCGGCGCGAAGTCCGTCCGGCGATTCCCAACCGAAGCGGCGGCGAAGGCGGCCGGGTTTCGTCACCAGTGAATTCGACTGTCGTCACTGCCGAGCGCCGAAATGGATTTTCTCGGACTGGCGGGTCATCTCGATCCGGGCAATACCCGCCGAATGTCTTCCCGCAACCCAACGGGACCGCCTAGAAAGACGAAGCGGCCCCAAGAAAAAGCGTGCTCAAGGGTTCCGGCGTAATCCTTCGCTCGCTGCATCGTCGGCTCGATGCCTGACGTTACGGCATCGTCGCGGAAAACTTGAAACGACAGCCCGTCGGGTTTCGGCTTCTGAACGGGATACCGAGGGGAGGAGATGTGCACAATCGGGGAATATAACGGTTCTCCTTGCATTTCGACTCGCAAACCCTTCGAGTTCAAGTACGCGACGAGTTCTTTCATGGTCCAATCGCAACCTTCGTTGTCTGCGGATGGTCCGCCGAACGGCACCGCTGGAACGGCCGGTGCGGGCGATTGCGTGGCATTCGCTGGGGTAAGAGCGGGAGCGCCTTGCTGTTGGGACCGCTTGACGAGCAGAATGGTGACAGTAACGCATATGGCGACCGCACCGGCGGCCACGGCAAGGATGACTTTCGCCGACATCCGAGACGGTACAGGACGGCGGCGCAAAGGAATGCCATCATCTCGATCACGGGGCATTTGAAGACTCCGCAAAGGTAACGTTCTGATGAGGTCGAAGCGTTGATGAAAACTCCGTTCCGACTATTGTATCCGGCGCAATGACCGCTTTGCAGCGACTAATTCTTCCGCAGTAACCGTTCACGGGGTGAAACAGCGTTTTTCAAAGCGTTTTCGCGTATTGGATGCCGAAAAATGGTCCAAAATCGACCCGTTTTCGCTCTCCAGTCCATGAACCGCCTTGGATTTCCAGCGTTTGACTCCGTGAACGGTTACCTTCCGCAACATCGGCCCCACCCCACACCCGGTCGGCGCGATCCGATTCGGAGTCGAATCGGTGAGCCAGTTGCTTGCCGTCGGCCAGTGTGGGGAGGGGGCAGTGTCGTCCCCGACTGGGGCAGGTACAACTCGGCGTCGAGCAGGGTCTGAAAGGTTCCCTTCGTGACCCCGATGTGGACGGTGACGATCCCGTTGTCG
>JBBRUO010000634.1:0-3504 GCA_038247725.1 Gemmatales bacterium | reverse complement strand
TCCCCTCCCGGCGGCTGCGCCGCCGACCTCCCCTCCACGAGGGGAGGTGGGTTGGCGTCCCCCGTTGGCACACGACGGGACCGCCCAAATGGATTCATGTATGCGATCAACGCCACCAACACGGCGAGCGGCAACAGTGGCACATATCCCATTAACCCCTGGTTTAAGTCGAATATCATGCTAGTAGTGCGTTCAATACTGATGTTCGTGGTGCTGGTGGCCGCGCCGACGATCAAACTCGGCTTGCCGAAGTGGGCGTAATAGAAGCCCATCGGCACGACCGCGATCACCCCCGCCAATGCGGCGAGGCCGGCGTCCTTCCACTGCTTGCGGAGCAGGGCGAGCGGCACCGCGACCACCCCCAGCAGCGCGAGCGGCGGGTTCTGCGTCGCCCCCAGGCAGGCGAAGAGCGAACACCGCGCGAACTTCTTCTGATCGAGTGCCACGACTGCCAACACCGCGTTCGCCCAGGTGAACGTCTCCGCGCCGGTGAACGGCAAGTACGCCACCGCCGGCCCGACGAACGCGAGTGCGGCGAACGCCAGCTTCTTCCCGGCGGGCACGTCCCAGCGGAACAGCACCACGAACAGCGCGGCCAGGAACCACAACCCGTTTGTGATTTGCAACGACGCCATCGGGTAACCGCCGACGACACCCAGCAGCCACCGCACCGGCACCGCCGACAGCGGGTACGCCCAGAAGTGCGCGGCGTACCGCCGGCCGTCGCGGGTCGTCTCGTACCCGGTTGCGGGGTACGGGGGGATGTCGATACTCGCTCCGGGATCGTCCTTTAACGCGGCCAGTGTCGGGAACGCAGCGTTCACGGCGGATTCGTCATCCTCGCGGAGTTCCGGCGTGAAGTGCCGGGCGAGGGATTCGACCTGATACCAGTATTCCATGCCGTCGCCGTCCCGCACCGGCGTGGCCAGGGTGAAGGGCGCGAGAAGCCCGACGGCGAACACGCCAAACAGGACGAGCGGCCAGCGGCGGCGCGAGGTGGTGTTGGAAGACATGCCGTCGTTCTATCGGTTCCGTCCGCCGCTACACTACTGACATGACTACCCGCCTTTCCGCCACCGAAGTTGGCACCGCCGCCGGCGCATTGCGTAGTGGCAAACTCGTGGCGTTCCCGACCGAGACCGTGTACGGCCTCGGCGCGAATGCCCTCGATGCCGCCGCCGTCGCCCGCATCTTCGAGGCGAAAGGCCGACCGACCACGAACCCGCTCATCGTGCATGTCGCGGACGCGGCGGAGGTGCTGGCCGTCGCCGCCGAAGTGCCGCCGCTCGCGGCGAAGTTGTTTGCCGCTTTCTGGCCCGGCCCGCTCACGCTGGTGCTACCGAAGGCCCCCGGCGTGCCGGACCTCGTCACCGCCGGCGGGCCGACGGTGGCCGTCCGCTGTCCGAATCATCCGCTCGCGCGGGAACTGCTTCGCGCCGCCGGAGTGCCGGTCGCCGCCCCGAGTGCGAACCGCTCGGGGGAACTGTCACCCACCACCGCCGACCATGTCCTGGTCAGTCTCGATGGACGCATCGAATTCGTCCTCGATGGGGGCCCTTGCCCCGGCGGGTTGGAGTCCACGGTTCTTGATGTGACCGGCCCCGTCCCGCGGTTACTCCGCCCCGGCCTCGTCAGCCTCGACCAACTTCGAGCCGTCATCGGGGACGTGTTGATCGGCCCAAATCCCGACTCCGGCCCCGCCCGCTCGCCGGGTTTGCTTACGAAGCACTACGCGCCGCGAACCGCGCTCGAATGCGCGGCCACCGACACCGAGCGGGAGTTCCTGGCGAACCTGTACGAGACGGCGGGTTTGACGGTCGCCCGGTATTCGCCACCAGATTCGCCCGTGGCCGCCGCCGCCCGCCTGTACGCCGACCTGCACGCCCTCGACGCCACCGCCCCCGACCGCATCCTCGTCACGTTGCCGCCCGACGCGCCGGAGTGGCAGGCGGTTCGGGACCGCCTGCTGCGGGCGAGCGCGGAGGAGTAGGAGCAGGGCCGCCCCCGGTGCGCTTTCCACCGGGGCGCGGCGCTCCCGGCGTTCGGTTACCGCCGCCGCTTCGGGGTGGCCTCGACGATCACCCCGGCCGACCGGCACGTCCAGTAAACGGTGCTACCGAACGGTTCCACGGTCACGTCGAACGGGTCCGGGTCGCCCTCGTCGATCACGGTGATCGCGCCGGTGCTCAGCTTCAGCTTCGACACCTTGTTCTTGCCGCCTTTCGCGCCACTCACGCCCGGCGTCGGCACCTCGGTGAAGTACAGGTTGCCCAGGTAGTCGGTGGCGATCCCGTAGGGCCTCTCCAGGTCCTTGGCGATCACCTCGGTGGTGCCGCCGGACAACTTCACGATCACCCCGGCCGAGGTGCAGGTCCAGTACACGTTGCCGAACAGGTCCACGGCCACGTCGCTCGGTAGGGGGTCACCTTCGTCGAGCAGGAACTCCTGGTCGATCCCTTCGAGGAAGGCGTACACCTTGTTCCGCCCGCCGTTCGCGCCGTTCACCGCCGGCGTCGGCACCTCGGTGAAGTACAGGGCCAGACCGAACGGGTACGCGGCCATCCCGTTCGGCTTGTCCAGCCCGTCCGCCACGAGTTGGGCGTCCCCGCGACCCCGCTCCAGGCTGAGGATCACGCCGGCGCTCTTGCACGTCCAGTACACGTCCCCGAAGAAGTTGGTGGCCAGGTTCGACGGCTCCGGCTCGCCGGTGGTCAGGTTGCGGATGCGGCCGTTCTTCGGGTTCAGGACGTTCACCTTGTTCTTCCCGCCGTCCGCCCCGCTCACGCCGGGGGTGGGCAGTTCGGTGAAGTACACCTGCCCGCTCAGGCTCACCGACACCCCGGTCGGCCTCTTCAGGTTCCGGGCCACCACCTTGGTGGTGTACTCCTGGGCCGACGCCGCCCCCGCCACGCCCGCCGCCAGCACCGCCAGTAACATCGCGCGCATGATTCCCCTCCGAATGAATGATGTCCGGCGGGGGCCACTATGCCCCCGCCGCCTCGACTCTTTGCGAGGCGGAGGGTTGGTCGGTGGGAGGGAACGGAACTTACACGACATGTGAGAAATGGCACGCACCGCCTGGGCGGGCGAGTTGCGGTCAGAACCGCATCCGCAGTGACGCGCCGAGGAACGCCCCGCCTCGGACATCGACGCGGTCCCGGAGGGAGCCGAACAGGTTCGCCCCCTCCCCGTACCGACGGTCGAAGGCGTACCCGGCGTGCGCGTCGGCCAGGAACCGGTCGCCCAGTTCCCGCGTCACCCCGCCCGACACCCGCTGCTCCAGCCCGATGAACCGGTCCACGCGGTTCTCCCGCCCCGCCAGGAAGTACGACTCGTTCAGCCACTCGTAGGCGGCGTACGCGCTCCAGGTGTCGGTGATCTTGCGGGCGAGACGGGCGTTCACGTTGGTGAGCGGCAGGTACGACGCGGTCAGCGTCCAGTCGTCGGTCGGCCGCCAGTTGAGGCTGAACGGGATGCCGATCCCGACGCTCAGCCGCTCGCTCG
>JBBRUO010000633.1:0-3529 GCA_038247725.1 Gemmatales bacterium | reverse complement strand
CTTCCGGGCCACCATACAACAGCCAAGCGTCGAAGTACGCTTTGGCATCCTCCAACGGGATGATCTTCTCTTTCTTGAACACGCCGTCCTCGTACTTGTCGAGGACGATATCCGACTTCCACATCCCGGCCAATCGGAGAGCGGCTTGCCGGGCGGGACCGCCTTCCTCCAGTGCGGCGCGAAGAAGCACCTCATCAACTGCTTTCTCTTCTATTGCAGGGAACTTCTTGACGCGAACTGCTTGTTCCACCGCCGGCAGCACAACAGACGTTGTCCCTTTTGGGGCTTTCGGCAACTGGGACAACACGAACGAAATGTCCTTCGCCTTGCCCACCTCGGCGATGGTGCGAAGGACCGATTGCGTGGCTGACTCGCTCAACTTGCCGCCCTTTACGAGATCGATGAGCGGCGTCGTGATGTCCGCTTCCCCGGCGGCTTGCAGGGCGAACACCAGTTTGTTCGGGTCGCCGCCGAAGTCGAACTCGCCGCTCTTCACACGCGGCAGCCACTGCTCCTTCGTCTCACGCAGGCTCAGCCAGATGGCGTAATCGAGCCAGCGGTCCACCGGCTTATCCAGGGCCGATGCGATGACGCCGGCGGTCTTGTCCAGCCGCGCGAGTGCCCGTACTTGTTCCAGCCGTGCGCGCGGGTGGTCGTCGATGGGCCGTGTCGTGATCGTGCCGTCCAGTTCGCGGTCGGAGAAGTCGCCGGCCACCCGCCACGCCGACGCGCGAACCGCCGGCGTCTTGCAGTCCAGCAACTTCGTGATGAGCGGCCGGTTCGCCGCGTCCAACGCCTGGTACACCCACAGCGCTTGCAGCAGCGCCGCGTCGTCGGTCTGCTTCGCCTCCCAGACGACAAGCGGCTTGTACGCTTCCTTCTGCCCGCGTGCCTTCAACTCGCGGCGGGCGTGGCTACGGGTCCAGTCCTCCGGGGATTTCAGCAGTTCCAGCAAGTCCTCGATTTTCGCGCCGCTGATCGTCGGCTTGTCCACCAGCTTGCGGCCCTTCGCCGTGACGCGCCAGATGCGGCCGTGCGTGTGGTCCCGCCGCTCGTCGCGGAAGTCCACCTCCCCGTGTTGAATGATGGGATTATACCAGTCGGCGATATAGATCGCGCCGTCCGGCCCCATCTTCACATCAATGGGGCGGAACGCCGGGTGGTTGGACTTGATCAGCTCCTTCTGCTCCTTCGCCACGAACCCGGCCCCGTCTTCCTGCACGATATACCGGCAGACGCGGTGGCCGCGGAAGTCGTTGGTAATCAGGTTCTGCTGCCAGTCGTCGGGCAGGTGCCGGCCGGAGACCACTTCGAGGCCGCAATACTTGGGCGAGCCGGGGTTCAAGCCGGGAAGAATACGAGCGACATCGCGGGCGGTCACATACGCCGCACCGGGGACGACGTAGTTGATGCCCGCGCCGCCGGCCCCGTCGGTGGCGAACGTTGTGCCCCACTTGTTCCAGGCCGTGCCCCAGGTGTTCACCCAGCCGCGGGCGAAGATGTCGAGTTTCTCATGCTCCGGGCGGAACTGCCAGATGCCGCCGGCGTTGAGCCGCCGCACGCCGTGCGGGGTTTCGATGTGGCTGTGGATGTAAATGGATTGCGACATGTACAAGTTGCAGTCCGGCCCGGTGCGGAAGGTGTGCAAGATGTGGTGCGTGTCTTCGGTGCCGAAGCCGCTCAGCACGATCCGCTTCTTGGTCGCCTTGCCGGTCTTCGGATCGGGGTCGCTGAAGTGGACCATGTCGGTGCTGTCGGCCGCGTAGCAGCCGCCGTGTTGGTCCGGTTCCACGGCCGTGGGGATGAGTAGCCCGTCGGCGAACACGGTGGTCTTGTCCGCCTGGCCGTCGTTGTTGGTGTCTTCCAGGATCAGGATTTTGTCGTTCGCCTTCTGCCCCGGCTTGATCTGCGGGTACACCTCGCTGGCCGCCACCCACAGCCGGCCCTTGCTGTCGAAGTTCATCTGGATCGGCTTGGCCAGCATCGGGTCGGCGGCGAACAGGTTCACCTCGAACCCGTCCGGCAGGACGAACGTCTTGCGTTCCAGTTCCGGGTCCGGGTCGGGCACCTTGGCGTTCCGCTGGGCGAACAGCGGCGCGGCGGTCAGCAGCAGGGCGAGTAGCGAGAGATGTTTCATGGCGGGGGTGCGTGAGGGAGGCGGGACGAGTTGGTATTATCATGCGGGAACCGACAACGCGGGTCAATCACGGAACCACCATGCACTACCTTCTTCTCCTCGCCCTTGTTCCCGCCACGGCATTCGCCCAGGCACAGACGGCCGTCGTCACTTCGCCGAAAGCCGAAGGGGTGGTGGGCGTGAAGGCTGCCGTCCGTGGCACATTCCGGGGCGGGTGGCCGGTGGTCGTGGTGCGGGTGCCGACCGGTCAGGTCTACGCCCAACAACCGGTGGCCGCCGGGCGGGGCAACACGTTCACCGGCGAGGCGTACTTCGGCGACAAGGACAACACCGGCCGGGGCACGCGGTATGAATTGATCGTGCTGACCGCGCCGAACCAACCGGCCGCCGCCGCGATCAAACCCGGCCTGCAAAAGGCGATGCCGAATCTGCCGGTCGCGGCGCTCCAGTTCGTGTATCGGGACGAGCGGATCGAGTTCGGCGGGCACACTTGGGCGGTGAAGAAGTTCGCCCGCATGGACCCCGGCCCGAACCGCTGGACCGACGACAAGGTCGCCATCTTCATCGACCAGCAGAAGCACCTGAACTTGGGCATCGTGAAGGACGCCAAGGGGTGGGCCTGCACGGAACTGGTGTGCAACGACGCGCTCGGCTTCGGCACCTACACCTGGACGTTCCGCACCGACCTGGCCGCGTTCGACTCGCAGGCGGTGTTGGGCCTGTTCACCTACGAGAACAGCGCGAACAAGCAGGGCATCCCGGACCAGGAAATCGACTTCGAGTTGTCGCGGTGGGGGCAGCCGAAGAACGAGTTGGGGCAGTTCGTGGTGCAACCGTACCTGGGGGCGGGGAAGAAGAACATCGACCGCTTCCCGGTGCCGGCGGACACGAAGCAGCCACTGACGGCGAAGTACGTTTGGGGCGCGAACACGGTGGACGCGACTTGCACTGACGCGGCCGGGAAGGTGCTGCGGAAGTGGAGCTACCAGACGAACGCGGAACCTGGCGCGGCCGTCCCGCCCGCCGCCGGCAAGGAGCGGGCCATCATGAACCTGTGGCTGTACGAGGGCAAACCGCCGCAAGGCGGCAAGCCAGTGCGGGTGGTGGTGGAAGGGTTTGAGTTCAAGACGTGAGGAGAGTCGATGTCGTCGCCGCGAGCGCGCGAGCGGGTGGCGCTAGACCGCTCGCGGCGACGATGAACTGGTTCTCCTACATGGATTTCGTCACCCTCACACCTAACCCTCAAGGTACCTCCACCCATGCGATTCCTCACCGTCGTGTTCGCGTGCCTTCTCCTCGCGTCGGCGCGAGCGGCCGAGCCGCCGAAGCCGAACATCGTGTACATCCTGGCGGACGACCTCGGCTACGGGGATGTCGGCTGTTACAACCCGG
>JBBRUO010000632.1:0-3536 GCA_038247725.1 Gemmatales bacterium | reverse complement strand
CGTGGGTCGCTCCCACACAGCAGCCAACATTACCCCCCCGTCACAACCCGCCAGCCCGCTTCCCCCGACTTCACGCGATCTTCTCGACTGGCCTCCACCAGCGGAAACCGGGCCAGTTCTATCGGCACGGAAAAGCCATCCCGTGGCGTGCCCGGCGATTGACGTGTGAACGCCGCACCTCATATTGGATAGAATGGCCTGCCCGCCGCCTGCCCCCGGTTGAGGTCCGACATGCTCCTCTGGTCGATCCGCGCCCTGTTCCTCCTCGCCGTCCTCGGCGTCGCCGCCACCGCCGTCGCCGTCGGCCTGGAGCACCACCAACCCGCGCTCGGCGGCGGGCTGGGCGGGGCCGCCGTCCTGATCGCGGTGGCCGTCGTGGTTCTCGACCTTCGCCGGCGGGAGAAGCACATCACCGCCTTCTCCACGGTGTACGTCGGGCTTCTGGCGGGGTTGCTGCTCGGCTGGCTGCTGGGCAACGGGTTCGAGTCGGTGCTGCGGGTGTCGGCGGTGTCGTTGGGCCTGACCGAGCCGCAGACGGCGAGCATCGTGACGGTCGCGCGGCTGTTCCTGAAACTGGTCGCCTGCTACGTGTCGATCTCCATCCTGGCGCAGACCCGCAGCGACTTCCGGTTCATCATCCCGTTCGTCGAGTTCACCAAACAGGTGAAAGGGGGGCGGCCGCTGGTGCTGGATACGTCGGTTATTATCGATGGGCGGATCGCCGACCTGTGCGAGACGCGAATTCTCGACACGCGGCTCATCGTCCCGCGGTTCGTGCTGCAAGAATTGCAGGGGATCGCCGACAGCTCGGACAAGCTGAAGCGGAACCGCGGGCGGCGGGGGCTGGACATCCTCAAGAAGATGCAGTCCAACCCGAAGCTGGACCTGCAGATGCACGACGGCGATGCCGGCGAGTTGAAGCCCGGCGAGCGGGTGCGGGTGGACGAGCGGCTGGTGCTGTTCGCCAAGGTGGTCGGCGGGCGGGTGGTGACGAACGACTTCAACCTGAACAAGATGGCACAGCTTCAGGGGGTCGACGTCATCAACCTGAACGAGGTGGCGAACAGCCTGAAGACGGTGGCCCTGCCGGGCGAGTACCTGTCGGTGAAGGTGGTGAAGCCCGGCGACCAGTTCGGGCAGGGCGTCGGGTACCTGGACGACGGCACGATGGTGGTGGTCGAGCAGGGGCGGAACCTGATCGGCCAGGAGGCGTCGGTGGTGGTGAAGACGGTCCTTCAGACGAACGCCGGGCGGATGATCTTCGCCCTGCCGGAGCCGCGGCCGAGCGGAGCGTATGTGCCGGTCGGCCAGAGCGGGACGCACTCCCCGGTGGCCCCGCAACAGCCCGGCCCGCCGCCGACCATCAAAACGCCCGACGGCCCGAAGAGTTGATCCGGTAGGACGCCGCGACCCGGTACGGACGCCCACGGGAGCCCCCGTGGGCTTTTTCATGCGCCGTGACCCGGCGAGCGGAGGGGGTAAGCCCCTGCTGGTTGAAAAGTCTAACAGGGGCTTACGCCCAGCTCGCCAATACCACCCCGGAGTTTCCCCATGCGATATCACATTCCCCTTCTGCTTCTCGCCCTGTCCGGCGTCGGCGGGGTCGCCTGGGTGATGGCGGCCGACCCGCCCAAGCCGGCGTCCGCGTCCGCCGCCGACACCCAGCAGGTGGAGCGGGTGCTGGCCGCGCGGACGGAGTACCAGGCGGCGCTCATCGACCTGTACAAGAAGTACGACGAGACCGGCGACCGGCTGCGGGCCGGGTGGGTGGAGGAGGAGTTGAAGACCTTCCACCTGATGAGCAAGCCCAGCTACCGGCTCGACCTGCACGACGTGCCGCCGCCGACCCTGGAGGCGAAGGCGAATGTCAAGGCGGCGAACGACCTGTACATCGAGGCCATGCGGTACAAGGACAAGGGGTCCGGGTCGGACTACGTGTTGAACCAGCGGCGGGCCGAGATCCTGCTCCAGGAGATCCTCAAGAAGCACCCGACCTCGGACAAGATCGCCGACGTGGCCTACCAACTCGGCGAGTTGTACGAGGGGCGGGCGTACAAGCAGTACGAGCGGGCGGCCGAGTACTACCAGCGGGCGTTCCAGTGGCGGAAGGGGACGATCACCGACGCCCGGCTGCGGGCGGCCGTGGTGTACGACCAGCTGCTGAACGAGCGGGGCAAGGCGATCGAGATGTACCGCGAGGAGATCGCCCACGACACCGACCCGGCCCGCATCCGGGCGGCCGAGAAGCGGCTGTCCGAGTTGCTCGGCAGCCGCAAGTAGG
This sequence comes from Gemmatales bacterium, assembly GCA_038247725.1. Lineage (GTDB taxonomy): Bacteria > Planctomycetota > Planctomycetia > Gemmatales > Gemmataceae > JALHQU01. The sequence continues at coordinate 1,255 of JBBRUO010000632.1, read as the reverse complement.
CCGGCGAGCGAGAGGGTGACTCACACGCACTCCGGCGCATAGAGCCGGCAGTAGTGAAAGCCCTTCCGCCCGAAGGTGACCAGGCCGGTCCGCAGGTCGTGGCAGGCGTAGAAGCAGACGCCCCGTGCGTTCCGGCCGATGTACTCGTGACAGCCGTAGGTCTCGTCGTCCCATCCGCACCGACAGCGGACGTACCACAGTTGGGCGGCGATGTGGTATTCGGAGCCGTCCGGGGAAGCCGTCTTGCCGACTTTCCCTCCGGCCGCGACGAACTCGGCGATCACGGCGTCGCAGGACAGTTCCGCACCGCCGGTGAGATCGTCGGCTGTGGCGGGTGTGAGCGGCGGATCAGGAAGTGGCACCGCGGTGCCGGCTGACGGCTCGCGGAGTTCGAAGCCGACGCCGAACACGTCGATGCGTTTAACGTGCCGGGAGAGCCACTCGATCATCCGTTGGCTCCCTTCTTTTTCTTCCGACCGGGCGTCTTCTTCACTTCGCCTTCGAGCTTGGCGATCTCCCCCACCGCCTCGGCGAAGTCCCGATCCACCGGTTGCGGCAGCGCGGCTTGAGCCGTTCGGAACGTCTCGTACTCCGCCTCCGCTTTCGATTTGGCCGCCTCGTGCGACACCTTCCCGGCGCGCGTCAGGATTTCGCGGTCGCTCAACTTCAAGAAGTCGTCGAGTTTGCGAATCCAGTCGGTCATGTGCATCGGCTTCTTGCCCCGCGCTTGCAACTCGGCGAACTCGAGGTACGCGCTCACGATGCGGTTGAGGGCGTCGAGTTCTTCGGCGGACAGGTAGTTCTTGGCGACGGTCACGTCCGCTTTCCGCACCGGGCCGGCCGGTGCCTGCTTCCAGGCCGTCAGCCCCATGTGCGGTTTGCCCGCGTCCGCGCGGGCGGCGACGACTTCGGCGGCCGTGTTCCCGTGGGCGGCCCAATGCATCTTGTTCTGGACGGTCTTGAAGAACTGTCGAGATGTCTCGGCGTTGCCGTCGTAGTCGATGCTGGTCGCGTAGATGTCCAGCACCTTCTGCCAGAACATCCGCTCCGAGGACCGGATGTCGCGGACGCGGGCGAGCAACTCCTCGAAATAGTCGTCGCCGAGGGTGCGGCCGGCTTTGATCCGTTCGTCGTCGAGGGTGAACCCTTTCGCCAGCAACTCGGTGAGTCGCGCGACGGCCCACTGGCGGAAGGTGGTGCCGCGCGCCGAACGGACGCGGAGGCCCACCGCGACGATGGCGTCGAGGTTGTAGTG
>JBBRUO010000631.1:0-3544 GCA_038247725.1 Gemmatales bacterium | reverse complement strand
GGTTCGACCCTGACGGAGAAGGCGACGGGAAACTGTCGGCCGCATTACGCGAGGTGTGGGCGGGCACACCAACCGAAGGGGGTGACTGGTGAAAGCGGTCACCAACAAACCTAAGGGGGCGCGGTGGGGGCACCTGAACGGCTTCGTGGACGTGACCCTCCGCGACCTGACACCCGCCGAGGTGCGGGTGTGGCTGGTGCTGTTCCGCGACACCAAGCCGGACGGCACCGCTCGTACCGGTCAGACCGACATCGCCGCCCGCACCGGGTTATCCGTGCGGATGGTGAAGAAGGCACTGAAAAAGCTGATCGGACGGGACATCGTGAAGGTGTTGCTGCGCGGCCGACTGAACAGCGGTCCGAGTGTCTACAAGGTGCGAGGCGTGAGGAGTTGTTAGGGGAACTGGGGTTCCCCCTACTTGGGGAACTGGCGGTGCGTTAGCTGGGGAACTGGAGTTCCCCTGTCCCAGAATGGGACCAGAACGCGGCGGCCAGATGGCCGCCGCGAGAACCCGAAACTGGCCTCCTGTATGCGATTGCTGACGTTTTGAATTTGAGTTCGTCGGGTACACTTCACCAACCGAGAGGCGGAGCAAAATACATGGGCACCGTGTTCAAGAAGACGACCACTCGACCCGTCCCCACCGGGGCCGAGGTCGGCACGAAGGACGGTAAGCGGGTGGCCCGTTGGCGGGTAAGGGGCAAACTGCGAACTGCACCACTTACAACCGGGACCGACGGACACCCCCGGATCACCACCCGCGCGGCGACGTACACGGCCAAGTACCGGGACCACACCGGGGCCGTGGTGGAACGGGCCACCGGTTGCCGGGACGAACAGGTCGCTCGGCAGATGTTGGCCAAGTGGGAACGGGAGGTGGAGCAGATCAAGACGGGCACGCTCGACGCCCGGCACCTCGACAGCGCCCGCCGCGCCGCGACCCCACTTGCCGAACACCTGGACGCCTACGAGCAGTCCCTCATCGCGGCCGACACGTCCCCGGTGTACCGGGCGAACCTCCGCTCAGCCGTGGTGCGGGTGGCGGCCGACTGCGGGTTCGTCACCCTCGCCGATGTGTCCCGCGAAACCGTGGAGCGGTGGCTGGCCGCGCGAGTGGGCGAGAAGATGAGCGCTCGGTCGCGGAACCACTACCGAGAATCGCTGGTGTCGTTCGCCAACTGGTGCCAACAGGTGGGACGGTTGCGGGAACACGACCTCCACCGCATCCCGAAAGCCGACCAGAAGGCCGACCCCCGCCGCAAGCGCCGGGCGTTGACGGAAGACGAGTTGACGCGGCTGTTGTCCGTCGCCCGAACCCGACCGCTGACCGACGCCCGTCTCGTGAGGCGAGGAAAGAACAAGGGGAAGGCGTTGGCCGAACTGTCGGATGAGGCCGTCACTCGCCTGACGACGTTGGGCCGCGAGCGGGCGCTGTTGTACAAGACGCTCATCCTGACCGGCTTGAGGGTGAACGAACTGCGGACGCTGGCAGTGCGGAACCTCGACCTGACGGCGGGTGGGGAGTCGATTCGGCTGGACGCCCGGACCGAGAAGAACCGGGCGGGATCCTCGCTGCCGCTCCGAACGGACCTAGCCGAGGAAATCCGCCGGTGGATTGCGGACCAGAGACTGACTCCCGCCGACCGGCTGTTCACGGTGCCGGCCGGGTTGCTGCGGATTATGGGGCGCGACCTGAAAGCGGCCGGCATCCCGAAACGAGATGACCGGGACCGGACGGTGGACGTCCACGCCCTGCGGACGACGTTCTGCACGCTTCTCAGCGCGAGCGGGGCCGCCCCGCGAACGACGCAGCAGGCGATGCGACACTCGGACATCAAGCTGACGATGGGGGTATACACCGACCCCCGCTTGCTGGACATCCGGGGGGCCATCGACAAGTTGCCGGCACTACCGACCGGAACTTCGGTTGCACCACCGGTTGCACCGACTCCAGGCGTTTCGGGGCAATCCCTGTCATCTGGGTTCACTCGCGGCCAACCGTCAGGTGAAATCCGGTCACCGATGGGGGCCGTCGCAAGTGCTTGCCCTGTCAACGGGAATGCCCCGGTGACAACTGCTGTCATCACCGGGGCATCAATCGGGCTGACAGGATTCGAACCTGCGACCTCTTGGTCCCGAAGCAACTCGACGGTCGTGCCGACAGGGGCCGAAAGCCCTTGGATTTCCAACAAATGTTAATGGAATGTGGGGTGTGAGCCAAGGGCAAATCGATGCATTTTCACGCAGTCTTTCGCAGTACGTGCAGCCCGAATCCAGTACGGACCCAGTACATTCCAGTACGCCACGAGTCGAGTAAGGCCCAGGGAATGCTCGGGAAACCGGTCCACCGATCGTCCGACCGAACCGGTTGAGGGCTGAGCTGGCAAGCGGGGCCGGGAACCGTCCACTCCGATTCGGGGGGAGGTCAACCGTATGTGTCCGGTGAAATGACGCCTTGCGTCGCCTGGTAGCCTGGAGTTTTCCCCGAAGGAGACTCCGTCATGTCAACACACCGTCCCGAGAAGGTCCGAGCCCAGTAGCGGTCCGGGCAAAGGGTCAACGCCTACTGCCGCGATCGCAAATTGACCCGGTCGAACTTCGACCGCTGGTGGCGAAACTTGGCCGCAGAACCGGGTGCATCGACGCCGATGCCGGCGTCGGCGTTCGTCCCACTTCGTGTGATCGCCGAGCCGATGGCCGAGGTCGTCGTCCGGTCGCGGATCGTGGTGCGGGTGCCGCTGGGTGCCGCTCCCGAGGCCGTCACCCGACTGGTCACCGCCGTGGGGGCGGCGTCATGCTGACCCTGCTGCCCGGCGGCCGCATCCTGGTCGCCGTCGAATCGGTGGACGGCCGCGAGGGGATCGACTCCCTCGCCGGTGCCGTGCGGTCGATCATCAAGGGCGATCCGCTCTCGGGCGACCAGTTCGTGTTCAAAACGCGCCGCGCCGACAAGTTGAAGATCCTGGCCTGGATGGGGGACGGGTTCGCACGCTATCTGTGGCGACTGGAGAAGGGGACGTTCGCCTTCCCCGCCGCGACCGACGCCAGCGCGTCCGTCACCCCGACGCAACTGGCGATGATTCTTGGCGGCCTCGACCCGGCGAAGACCCGCGAACGGCGGCGGTACAAAACACCGGCGTGACTCGCGCTACTTGGAACGTCGGGCGGTGTTCGATCCGGTATGCTGCCGACCGACGACATCGACGTGCTCCGCCGGAAGCTGACCCACGCCGAGGCCGTGATCGCGGAACTGCGTGACGTGGTCGCCGAACTCCGCACGCAGATCGACGCGCAGCAGGCCCACATCCATCGCCTCGTGAAGATGACGGTCGGTCGGTCCAGTGAGCGGGTCGAAGGCCCGACATTAAGGCGTGTGCGGGCTGCGGTACCGCCAAGGTCCGCGTCGGCCAGACCACCAGCGAACGCCTCGACTACCAGCCGATGGCGATCTTCGTCCGGGAACTGATCCGGCCCGTTTATGCCTGTCGGTCATGCGAGTAGCAAGGCCACGACCCGCGGATCGCCAAGGCCGTGCTGACACTGG
>JBBRUO010000630.1:0-3554 GCA_038247725.1 Gemmatales bacterium | reverse complement strand
TCCTGCATGGTCGGGATGGCCGGCTGCTTGGCGAACCCGCGCAGGGTGGCCCCGTTCGTCGGCGCGTCGGCCTTCAGCACCTCGTTCGCCTTCGTGATGAACTCGTTCACCAGGGCGGCGGTTTTCTGGCTCGCCGGGTCAACGCCTTCGGCCTTCAGCGGCGGCACGCCGACAGCCTGCGGGTCGGTGTCGTTCACGCGGTCGCCGAGGCCGTCGCCGCGCAGCACCAGTACGAAGCGGTGTTCCTTCACCGGTTCGACGAACACCTCCGCGCCGGTCAACTTGATGGTGCGCAACTTGTTGACGGTGGCCACGCAGCGTTCGGTGGTGGGTCGCCCGGCGCGGCGGTCGGTGATCTTGCCGCCGGCGTCCAGGGTGCAGAAGTTGCCGCGCACGCACACGTCCCGACCGGTAACGGCGAAGTGGATGCCGAGCGCTTCCAGGATGCCCCGGCCGATTTGAAACTCCAGCGGGTCGTACCCGAACAGGCCCAGGTGCCCCGGCCCGCTGCCCGGCGTGACGCCCGGCAGCACCGGCGTACTCAGTCCGAGGGTGCCGACGCGGGCGCACTCGTTCAGGTTGGGGGTGTCGGCGGTTTCCAGTTCGGTCTTGCCGTCGGGCGTGAGGGGCAACCCGCCGAGGCCGTCGGCGACGAGCATCACGATCTTGGCCGGGGAGTCTTCCCGGAGGGCGCGAATCAGGTCGTGGGTGGTCATGGCGATTCGTGGAATGGGGGTCGAAGAGTCGGGGGGGGGCGGCTACCGAAGCGGGTTTCCGACGGTCGGGTTGTGACACCGCGATAACCGCATCCGTCGCGTCACTTTCGGTTTACGGCGCGAAGATCACGACGTAGAGTAATTCTCAGATGGGCACGCCGTCCCCGCGTGTCATACCCCCAGATCCGAGCGCCGGCCATGCAATTGCCCGATGAAGCCATCGAGTACACCTATCAGCGGCTGATGGCACCGCTGCCCGACGCCTGGACGCCCCTCGCCGAACTGCAGTCCCAGCACTTCCTCGCGCCCGACCGCCTCGACCAGATGCGGACGATGATGAACGCGCTGCGGGGCCGCGTCGCCGCCGACCGCGAGATGCAGAACCCGTCGCCGAAAGACTCCCCCCTTCAGGCCGGGTTCATCGACCTGCCGCAGAAGACGCTGGACGCCTACCGCCGCAAGGGGGACGCCTCCGAACTCGGCCGCACCCTGCGGATCGCCGCCCGCATGAAGGAGAACTGCGACCGCGTCATCATCCTGGGCATCGGCGGCAGCTACCTCGGCGCGAAGGCGCTCTTCGACGCCCTCTGCCACACCTACCACAACGAGATGCCGGCGAAACTGCGGATGGGCAAGCCCCGCATCTACTTCGAGGGGAACAACGTCGATAACGACGCCGCGCAGGAGTTGCTGGAGTTGCTGGAGAACACCTGCATCGAGCCGGAGGAGGCGGCCGAGCGGTGGGGCCTCGTGGTCGTCAGTAAGTCCGGCGGGACGATGGAAACGGCCGCCGCGTTCCGCGCGTTCCGCGCCGAGATGGCCAAATTCTACGGGCCGAAGTCGGACTGGCTGAAGCAGCTCATCGTCCCCGTCACCGGGCCGACCGGGAGACTCCGCGACCTGGCCAAGGCGGACGGCATCGCCGAGGACGACATCCTGACCATCCCGGACGACATCGGCGGGCGGTACAGCGTGTTCACCCCCGTCGGGCTGCTGCCGGCGGCGGTCATGGGGCTGGACGTGCGGGCATTGCTGCTGGGGGCGGCGGCCATGACCAAGCGGTTCCTGGAAGAGCCGTTCGAGCGGAACCCGGTGCTGCAATACGCGGCGGTGAACCACTTGCTGGCCGCCGAACACGGCAAGACGACGCGGGTGATGGCGGTGTGGAGCCGTAAACTGGAGAGCATCGGCTTCTGGTACGACCAACTGCTGAGCGAGAGCCTCGGCAAGATGAACAAGGGGGCGACGCCGATCACGGTGGTGCAAACCCGCGACCTGCACAGTCGCGGCCAGCAGCACCAGGAGGGCACCCGCGACAAGGTGGTGAACAACCTGATCGTGCGGGACCAGAAGCACCCGGCGGTGATGGTCGGGCACCTGGACCGCAACGAGGACGAGTTGAACCAGTTCAGCCGGCGGGGGATGCCCGACATCCAGGACGCGGCCTTCCAGGGCACCAATCAGGCGTACTTCGATGCCGCCCGCCCGACGGCCGACATCGTGATGCCGACACTGAGCGAACACACCATCGGGCAGTTGCTTCAGATGCTCATGCTGGCGACGGTGGTGGAAGGGCGGTTGGCCGGCACCAACCCCTACGGTCAGCCGGGCGTCGAGGCGTACAAACAGAACATGATGAAGATCCTGAAGGCCACCCCGAACCTGCCCAAGGGCGAAGTCGCCGACGCCGCCAAGGGGAAGTAATTCGGATTGCCGGGAGGCATCGCCGAGTGAGGAGGAACCCATGTCCGCCGAACTGCAATCCGTGCTGGACGCCGCGCTGAAGCTGTCCGACGACGACCGCGAGGCGCTCGCCGAGCGGTTGTGGGAGTCGCTCGACGATGAGGACGCGGATGAAGAAGCCTTTGCCGCCGAACTCCAACGCCGTATTGATGAGTCGAATCGCGATCCGTCCTCACTGATGCCGTGGGAACGAGTTCGAGAGATGCGGTGAATCCCCTTATCTCGTTCCACCGACTTGCGGTGCACGAATTCCTTTCCGCCCGGCGGTGGTATGCCCGCCGGAGCGCATCGGCGGAAGCGGGTTTCGTCGCCGCCGTTGAAACCGCCTTGGCGAGCATTCGCGCGAACCCCGCGATCGGCAGCCCGACTCACGCGGGTTGCCGTTGGGTGAAAGTGCGGCGATATTCCTATGTGATCTACTACCGATTGATGGAGCTCGCCGAGCTGCGAGTATTTGCCGTTTCGCATTCCAGTCGTCGGCCCGGCTACTGGCGTCGAAGATTGCCGTGACAGGGAGACACCCATGCCCGCCGTCCTCACCCGCCCGCCGACCCAATCCCGCCGCGCGTCGGTGCCGCCGACGCCGAAGCGGTGGACCCTCGCGCAGTTCCACCAACTGGGCGACGGCGGCTACTTCGAGGGGATGCGGGCCAAGCTCATCCACGGCGTCATCATCGAGGAAGGGCCGATGAACCCGCCGCACGCCGTCGCCGGTATGAACACCGAAGAAACGCTCCGGGCGGCGTTCGGCAACGGCTGGTACTTGTGGATCGAGAAACCGCTCGTCCTCGGCCCGGACACCGACCCGATGCCGGATTTGGCCATCCTCGCCGGGCGGCCGACGGTGGCCGGCGGGCACCCGACCACCGCCGCCTTGGTGATCGAGATCGCTGACACGTCGCTGGACTACGACACCACAACGAAGGCGGAGTTGTACGCGACCGCGGGGATCGCCGATTACTGGGTGCTGGACGTGGACCACCGCCAGTTGCTGGTGTTCCGCGACCCGGCCCCACTGCCCGCCGGCCTCGGCGCGACCGCCTACCAAACCCGCCTGACACTCGCCGACACCGACACCGTTGCCCCCCTCGCGCT
>JBBRUO010000629.1:0-3558 GCA_038247725.1 Gemmatales bacterium | reverse complement strand
GGGTTGTGGGGTGGTATATTCTTTCAGAAACGTCGCCGCGAGTTTCCGCGCGGCAACGGTGTCCCGCTCGAAAACTCGCGGCGACGAGTGCTACTCGTGCTTTTCGATTCCGCGCCGCAGCCTAAATGGGTCACTCTTGGCGATCTCACTGACCAATACCGACAGCTTGTAATCGCCTTTCTTCACCGCCGCGACAATCGCGTCCACGGTTCGTTTATCGTAATACTCCAGGCCGCGGCCCAAAGCATACGTCAGCATCTTCTCGGTCAAACATCGGGTGAACAAGTCCTTCTTCGACAGCAGGATTTGCCGCAACTCGGCGGGGCCGTTGAACGTCTGGCCGTCGGGCAGGACGCCGCTGGCGTCGATGGGCTTGCCGTCGTCCTTGTCGCGGAAGCCGCCGACCGCGTCGAACGTTTCCAGCCCGAAGCCGAGCGGGTCCATCTTGGCGTGGCAGTTCGCACATGCCGGGTTCTTGCGGTGCAACTCCATCTGCTGGCGGAGGGTGCCGGCGTTCACCGCCTTGCCGTCCTTCTCCAACTCCGGCACGTCGGCGGGTGGCGGCGGGGGCGGGGTGCCGAGTAGTTGTTCCAGCACCCACTTGCCGCGCTTCACCGGCGAAGTCCGGGTCGGGTTCGATGTGACCGCGAGTACACTCGCCTGCGACAGCAAGCCGCCGCGCTCGCCGTTCCATAACTGCACGCGGGCGAACTGGTCCCACTCGATCTTCTGGCCGCCCGGCTTCTTCATCTTCTCCGGCGTCCGCCACGTGTTGCCGGCCGTGTCCACGATGCCGTAGTGGTTGGCGAGTTGGCCATTCACATAGGTGTAATCGGCGTCCAGCATGGTCAAAATGCTCTTGTCTTCGCGGACGATCTCGGCGAGGAACCGCTTGGTCTCCTCGAACATCGCCGCGCGCAGGCTCTCGCTGAACTTCGGGAACTTCGCCGGGTCCGGCTGGAAGTTCTTCAGGTTCCCCAGTTGCAGCCATTGCAGGGCGAAGTGATCCACCAGCGCCACCGCCTTCGGCGACTTCAACATCCGTGTCACTTGCGCGTCCAGGTTTTTCGTCAGTTCGCCCTTCGCGGCCAGGGCGAACAGTTCGTCATCTGGCATACTCGCCCACAGGAAGTAGCTCAGGCGGCTGGCAAGCTGGTACTCGCTCAATGGGCGCGGGTCGGGGCCAGCCGGGCGGTTGTCGAGTTCCACCCGGAACAGGAACTTCGGCGACACCAGCGCGGCGGTCATGGCGAACTGCATGGCCGCTTCCCACTTGTCGCCCCGCGCGGTGGCGGCATCGGCCAACATCATCAGGCGGTCCACCTCTTCGGTGGTGGCCGGGCGACGGTAGGCGCGGCTGGCGAAGCGGGTCAACACTTCTCGGCTGCGCTCGGCGACGGGCTTGGACTCGTCACACGTCAAGAGCATCCGGTGCGACGGCGGCAGGGTGTTCAGCGGGCCGACGAGGCGGAAGTACTCGAACATCACCTTCGGCGGCGGTTCGCCGTCGCCTGGGGCGACCACGGCCACGGCCGCGCGGGTGAACCCCGGTGGCGGGGTGAATGGCAGTTTCAGTTCCTTCGCGTCCTTGGCGGTACGGGCGGGCACTTCCACGGTCCCGACCACGACGAAGGGCATGAACTTCTCCCCGCCGACGAGTTTCTTCCGCTCGGCGTCGGCGGCCAACCCCGGCACGGTCTTGTCGGTGGTGACGGCCAGTAACGCCACCTTCACGGGCTGTTTCCCGGTCGTCTCGGCGTACATCTTGACCCGGAACTCGTACTGCTCGCCGGCCGGCATCTTGAACGGCGCGTGAACCGGGCCGGTTTCCAGCGGCGTTTTCCCGGCGGCGTCCAGGATGCGGTAGTCGCCGACCAGCGGCACCTTCGCGGCGGCCGGTTCGGTGTACCGCCCGTGCGTCCACCGCTCGGACACCTTCGGCGGCTCCCGCGCGATGGCCCGCGCCATCACCGTCTCGGCGGCGGCGAGGTAGCGTTCGAGCAGCACCGGCGGCAGGCTCAGCACGTCGCCGATGTTGTCGAACCCGTGGCCCACGTCGTCCGACGGGAAGTCCTCGGCGGCGTTGAAGTCGATCCCGCACAGGTCGCGGACGGTGTGGCTGTACTCGTTCTTGTTCAGCCGCCGGAGGGTGACGCGGCCGGGGTCCGGCTTGGCCGTCTTGTCGAAGTGGTCGAACACCCCGACCACCAGTTTCGTGAACGCCTCGCGGTCGGTGGCGGTGGGTTGCGGCCGGCTGGCGGGCGGCATTTCCCCGGCCTGGATCACTTCCCGCACGCGGTTCCACGTCTTGCGGTCCTTGATGAGGCTGGCGTCGTCGGTGAATTGGCTCAGCGACAGATCCGCCTTCGGCTTCTCCCCGGAGTGGCAATTCAGGCAGTGCGTTTTGAGGAACGCCACGCCTTCACCCTGGAACGTCGGCTCGGCGGCGACGGCCGGGCACGCGACCAGGAACAGGGCGAACAGCGGCAGGCGGAATCGGGTCATAAAGTGGGAACCGGTGGGAGGCGAACACAAACGGAGTCCACAGTTTCAGACGCGGCGCGGGTGGGTGGGGTTCCGTTAGGGTGGGTCGCTCTCGGAGAGAGTCGGCCACCCTATTTTTCGGCCGCCCGGAACATCCAGTACAGAATCGTCTTGATCTCGAACGGCTTCAGGTCCGGCTTCAGCGACAGAATCCGGGCGGCGATGCCGGCCAGGTGTGGGGTGGCCCAACTCGTAGCCGGCTCACGGGCGAACGGCCCCAGGTACCCCCGCCCGTGCGCCTGGAACTCGATGTGCTCGCGGAGTTGGTATGTGAACCGCAGCGGGTCGTCGAACAGCGCCTTGTCCACCGAGATTAGCGGCGGGGCGAACGCCGACGGGTAACTCTTCGTGTACGGGTGCTCGTTGTGCGCGGCGGCGAACACCAGCACGTCGCGGAAGTATGCGTCCTCAATCGCCTTCAGCAGCAGATTCCGGCGGGGCAGTTGTTGCAACTTCTGTTCCGGCACGCCCAGCGACAGGTTGATCACCTTCACCTGCCACACCTCGACGGCGTGCCGGAGGGCGGCCACCACCGTCTCGACTTCGCACATCCCCTGCGGGCCGAACACATCAGCCGAGTACAGTTTCGCCCCCGGCGCGACAGTCAGGATGATGTCGGCGACGGTGGTGCCGTGCGGTGACGACTGATGTCCGTCGTAGGGCAGCGGGGCCGCCGCGGCCGCCCGGAAGACGCCGCCTTCGATGGGAAGGATGGGCGTGTGCCGCTCGGCGAACCGCTTCTCTAGCACGTCCCGCTCGATGCCCGAATCGATGACCGCGATGGCCACCCCGGCCCCGGTCGCCCGCGGGTCGCGGAGGATGCGATCCGGGGAGAGCAGGGCGAACATCTCGTCGAACACGGTCGGAGCGGCGGTCATGGGGGCGGTGGGCCGGGGCAGGGGAGGTCGGACCACCGGCGGGCGACATCCGTGCCGGGGAGCGAGACCGCTCCCCACAGTATACCCGCCGACCGGGCCACCTTGTCGAGGCGAACCGCCGGGGGTCACTTTTTGG
>JBBRUO010000628.1:0-3569 GCA_038247725.1 Gemmatales bacterium | reverse complement strand
TGTTGTTCCCACACATCACATACAGCTTGCCGTCGGGCAACCGCCGGACCGCGTGCGCCGCGTGTTCGCCGCCGGTCGTCAGCTTCAGCACGAGTTCCGGCTTCTCCCGGCTCGTCTTGACGCCGTCCACGCCGGTGTACCTCCACAGCCCGCCGTCGGTGACGACGTACAGCGCCTCCCCTTCCCACAGCAGGCCCATCGGCCCCTGCTTCGGCGGCGGGATGACATCCACCGCCCGATCCGCCGTGCCGTCGTTGTCGTCGTCGATGAGGTGGCGGACGTACCCCTGCCCGGCCACCAGCACCCGCCCGGTGGCGTCGATGTGGAGGCAGTAGATGTCGTTGGCCAGCTTGGCGTCGGCGAACTCGGCGACGGCGAAGTCGGCCGGCACCTTCAGCCAACTGAGGTCGGCGGCCGGCGCGGACAGTGGGAGCAACAGTAACAGCGGCAGGGCGAACCGAGGCATGGCGGACTCCGGGAGAATCTTTTCCGGAATTATGCACGAAACCGGGCGCGGATTGCCACCAATAAGGATGGGCAGGGGCGTAGCGGCGGATTTTGGCGAGCGGGGGGCTTACCAGTAGTTTCAAAGGCGGAGGCACATGGGGTGGGGTTCCAAGGTGGGTTTTCCTTGTCTTCGCACCGGAGGTGCGGTTGCCGGTAGCCAGGGGTGGAGCGAGCGCAGCGAGCCGAACCCCTGGAACCCGTGGCGAAAAGAAAACGAGTCCCGGAGGGACGACGGCCGCCCCTCCGGGGCTTGTGGGTTTTCCCCATCACGTCCAGGGGTTCCGCTCGCTGCGCTCGCTCCACCCCTGGCCACCGGCAACCGCACCTCCGGTGCGAAGACCGGGCCGGACGGATTCGCCAACGGTTCTTCTGTTACGCCCCCGCTCGCCCGGAAACGGCCGACACCCGCCGCCGTACCCGTGACCCTCGGAGACTCTCATGCGCCTGACCCTCCGCACCCTGCTCGCATACCTGGACGACACCCTGGAGCCGTCGCAGGCGGCGGCCATCGGGCACAAGTTGGCCGACAGCCCGGACGCCCAAAAACTGGTCGAGCGGATCCGCCGCGTCACCCGCCGGCGGGGGCTGTCCACCCCGCCGTCCGCCGGCGTCGGCTCCCCGTCCGACCCGAACACGGTCGCCAACTACCTGAGCGACACGCTGCCCGGCGACCAGCAGCAGCAGTTCGAGCAGACCTGCTTCGAGTCCGACCCGCACCTGGCCGAGGTCGCCGCCTGCCACCAGATCCTGACGCTGTTGCTGTCCGAACAGATCCGCGTGCCGCCGACCGCGTACCGCCGCATGTACGGACTGGTGAAGGGCCGCGAGGCGATCCCCGGCCGGAAGCCGGGCACCGCCATCCCCGTCGGCGGGATGATCGAGCCGACCTCCGCCGACGACGACAGCGACGCCCCGTTCCTGCTGGGCATGGCCTCCGGCGGCAAAAGCGCCGGCGGGGTGCTGGCCCGTTGGGGGCTGGCGGCGGCGCTGGCGGCCGGGTTCGTGGCGGCCGTCGTCATGGTGTGGCCGAACGGGGTGGCCGACCGCCGGGCCGAACCGGTCGATCTCGCGCAAGTGCCGACGGTACCGACGGTCGAGCCGCCGCTGATGCCGCCGCCGGACGCGGGACGGCTCGTCGCGCCGATGCCCCACGAGTGGGTGCCACCGGTCGCGCCGATGCCGCCGGTCGAGCCGATGCCCATGCCGCCGGTGGGGCCGGTCGAACCGCCGAAGAAAGACCCACTGATGGAGTTGGTGCCGGCCAAGACGCCCGTCCGCCCCGGCCGGTTCGCGATGACGAAGTTGGAGGTCGGCGAACCGCCGCTACTCGCCCGCAAAGCCGACGGCGAGACCTGGACGGCCGTGGCCGGCGACGCGAACACGGTGTTCACCTCCGACCGGATCGTCTGCGTGCCGGGGCTGAAGGTGAAGCTGAAGACCGACGGCGGGCAAATCCTGCTGTGGGGGAACGTGCCCGAACTCCAGCCGATCCCCATCCTCGAGACCGCCGTCACCCCGAACGACCCGTATCAGGGGTACGCCGCCGACCTCACCCTCCACGTCGGCCGCCTGTACCTGTCCGCCACCCGCCCGGCCGGTGCCAAGTTCCGCATCCGTTTCGCCGAGGAAATCTGGGACGTGACGGTGGCCGACGACAAGACCGAGGTGGTGGTGGAGTTGGAGCACGTGGCCGCGCGAGGGGCGGACGAGTCGCCCCGCACCTTCGCCGCCCTGCATGTGAACGCCGGCACCGCCGCCTTCCGCTCCCGCCAGATGGACGCCCCCAAAGTGGTCGCCGGCGAGGAGATGTTCTGGACCAGCAGCGGGGCCGGGCTGGTCGGCCCGCGGAAGCCCGACCCGATGAGCACGCGGCAGACGTCGGCGTACTACGCCCGCACCGCCATCGCCCCGAACGCCGAGATCGCCAAGGGGATGCTGACGGCCGTGGACGCCGCCGCCAAGCGGCTGGCCACCGCCGCCTCGGTGCCGGGGGCCATCAGCGAACTGATCCAGGACGACGCGCCGAACCAGTCGGCCGCCTGCCTGGGCGTGTACGCCGCCGCCGCCCTCGGCGAGTACGGGCGGGTGGCCGACGCGCTGAACGACCCGAAGCGGTTCCTCGTCCGCGTGGCCGGCCGGCAGGCGGCCCGCGAGCTGATGGCCCTCCCCGGCGGGGACGACTTCTTCAAGGCCGCGTCGAAGAAGTTGCGGCTGGACGACGACGGCGAGAAGCTGCTGTCGGCCGGGCTGCGGGGGCTGACCGACCAGCAGAAGAAGAGCGAGGCCGTCATCGACCTGCTGGTGAACCAGTTGGACGCCGGCGAAGTCGCCCTCCGCGATCTGGCCTTCGACCTGCTGGTGTATCAGGTGGACCCGGCGGCGCTGAAGGTCAAGGCGCTGTTCCCGTTCGACGCCGCCGCCCCGGCCGAGTTCCGCGCCCCGGTCGTCGCCGCGTGGCGGAAGCGGGCCGAGGAACTGAAACGGGGCGGCGGGATGTGACGCCCGGCCAGCCGCGACTGCGCCGCGCGGAAGTGGCTCGCCCGACTACAATTTCCCCCATGACTGCAATCCCCTCGGCCGTCGCCCGCTGCCGTGCCGCCCAACCGGGTTGGGCGGCGCGGCCGCCGGCCGACCGCCTCCGCCTCGTCCGCGAGTTCCGCTACTTGCTCGTCGAGCGGGCGGACGACCTCGCCGCCGCCGTGGCCGCCGACATCGGCCGGCCGGCCGCCGAGGTCGTCTCCTCCGAACTGCTGCCCACCGCGTCGGCGTGCAAGTTCCTCTGGCAGACGGCGGCGCGGACCCTTCGCCCGAAACGGATCGGCTGGCGACCGCTCTGGCTGATGGGCTGCCGGGACACCCTCCACCGCCGGCCGCACGGCGTCGTCGCCCTCATCGGCACCTGGAATTACCCGATCTTCCTCACCGTCGTGCCGATCCTGCACGCGGTGGCCGCCGGTAACGCGGTGGCGTGGAAGCCGAGCGAGTACGCGCCGAAAACGGCCGAAGTGCTGGACGAGTTGTTCCGCGCCGCCGGCGTGCCCGACGACGTGTTGGTCCGCCTG
>JBBRUO010000627.1:0-3572 GCA_038247725.1 Gemmatales bacterium | reverse complement strand
GAGCGGGCGGTGCGCCACGCGGTGTGCTGGCGGAAGACCAGCGACGGCACCGACAGCGAGCGGGGCAGTCGATTCGTCGAGCGGATGTTGACAGTGGTGGCGTCGTGCCGGCAGCAGGGCCGCGGCGTCCTCGACTTCCTCGTGAAGGCCGTCGCCGGTCAGAAACCGTCACTGCTGCCGCAAGGGGCAGAACGGCGAGAAGGTGCTGACCATCGCCCATCGCCTACGACTACAAACTGGAGTTGGACAAGACCGTCACCATCGGGTCGTTCTTGGCGAAGTGATCCGCATTCTTCGCGGCTCGGGAACTCGCCGCGAAGAATGCGGATCGGTGAAACTTCTTCCGGCCGGTCGTCGTCTTGTTTGTAACAGCCGCCGTCCGCACGGAGCGCCGCCCATGTCGAAAGCCCGCATCGTCGTCGTCGAAGACGAATCGGCCATCCGCCGGGGGTTGGTGGACGCGCTCCGGCTGACTGGGTACGAGGTGGCCGAGGCGGCCGACGGCCCCGCCGGGTTGAGGGAAGCGCAATCCGGCGGGGTCGATCTGGTGCTGCTCGACCTGATGCTGCCGAAGAAGGACGGGTTCGAGGTGCTGGCCGAACTGCGGCGGGTGTGCCCGACGCGGCCGGTCATCATCCTGACGGCCAAGGGCGGCGAGGACGACCGCGTCCGCGGGCTGAAGATGGGGGCCGACGATTACGTCGTCAAACCGTTCTCCGCCCGCGAACTGGTCGCCCGCGTGGAGGCCGTGCTGCGGCGGACGATGAAGGAGGCCGGCGAGGTGACGGTGGTGACGTTCGGCCGCGCTCGCATCGACCTGCAACGCCGTGAGGTCCGCTGGTCCGTCACCGACCGGTGCGACCTGTCCGAGACCGAGGCCGCGCTGCTGAAGTACCTCGTCGCCAACCGCGACCGGGCCGTCTCCCGCGAGGAACTGCTCGGCCGGGTGTGGGGCATCGGCACCGCCGGGCTGGAAACGCGCGCCGTGGACATGCACGTCGCCCGCCTGCGGGCCAAGTTGAAAGACCCGAACGGGGAGGACACCCCCGACCCCATCGTCACCGTCCGCGCCCACGGCTACATGGCCGGGCCGAGCCTGACCGTGCCGGAGATCGCCTCGTGAACTGCCGTCTGTTCTCCCCGAAGCGGGTGGCGTGCGGGCTGGTGCTGCTGGCCGCTCTGGTGGTCGGCGGTCTGACCTGGGTGTCCGTCACCGCGCTCGACCTGGAAGCGGCCCAACGGGAAGCGGCCGCCCGCGCCGACGCCGTCAACCGCGAGCGGTTCGCCCTGTGGCGGCTGGACGGGTTCGTGCTGCCGGTCCTCGGCCTGGAGAACAACCGCCCGTACTCGCACTACTTCGCCACCTACGCCCCGGCCCCGGTCGCCCTCGACGCCGCCGGCGACCCGACCGCCGACCCCGGCCGCATCCCGTCCCCGCTGCTCACCGCCGACCTGCCGCCGTGGATGACGCTGCACTTCCAACTGGACCCGGAGCGGGGGTGGGAGTCGCCGCAGGTGATCCCGACCGCCCTGGCGGATCGGCTCAACGGCGAGCCGTTCGGCCTGTTCCTGACGAACTGCACCGCCGACCGGGCGACGTCCCTCGCCACCCTCCGGGCCAAGTTCCCGGCCGCCGACGCCGCCCGCGCGCTGGCCGAGCAGGAGCGATCCGAGCCGGACGAGCCGCCGTACCTCGTCCCCGTCCCGCAGGCCGACGACCCGATCCTGGACAAGCCGACCCCGTTCATCAGCCCGGACATGCCGCCCGGCTGGTCGAAGCCCGCGGCCGTCGAAGTGGCCGCCGTTGGTCGCGGCGGGCCGTGGTGCGACATCCCCGATCCCCTCTATGCTCGGGGGAAGTCCGACGACAAACGGCGCGGCGAGGAGGAACAGGTCAAGGAACTGGCGAAGAAGGCGGAGGACACCGCCGGTGTGCCACCGCTGCCGGACGCGGCCACTCGGCAACAACAAATCACCCTGCCGCCGTCACGCACGGTCTTACCGCAAACCGAGTCCGGTTTGGACGCCCTGGCCCGCAAGAACTCCACCGATAATGTGCTGCAAAACCGCGCCGGGTATGAGCCGGGCGGCAAGTTACAGGGGTTCCCGACCGTGCCGGGCGGCGGGCGGGGTGGGACACCCGCGAAGCCGGCCGAATTGCGGGCCACGATCCCGCAGGCAGGCGGTAACGAATCAGGGAAGCAAGCCGCCGAGTGGACCGAATACTTCCGCAATGAGATCGTCCGACTGAAGGAAAACCGCGACCTCCAGCGGGAAACCGAGAACGACAACCGGGCGAGCGACGCCGAGGCAAAGAAGAAGGACACGGCGGAGAAGAAGGGGGAAGCGGCCGGAAAGGCGAAACCTCGCCGCCCGTCCGACGCGCTGGTCGAGCAGCGGGGCCGCCGCTTGGTGAACGACTACATCGCGCTGGCGAAGGAGGGCGGGCCGGTTCCCGCCGTCGAAGCGAAGGCCGGGCCGCTGGTGGTGCCGGTGGCTGTCCACATCGGGCCGGTTCGCCCCCGCTGGCTGACCGCCCGTGACGGCACCCAACTGCTTCTCCTGGTCCGCGCCGCCAAGTTGAACGAGAAGGTCGTCTTCCAGGGCGTGGTGCTGGACTGGCCGGCCCTGAAGTTGGCCCTCCTCGACCGCATCCCCGACCTGCTCCCCCGCGCCGACCTGACGCCGGTGTCGGCAGTGACCGACGCCCCGCCCGAGCACACCATGTCCGCGCTGCCCGCGCGGCTGTCGCCCGGTGAGGAACTGGCCCTCCCGGCGGCCGGGTGGACTCCGCTGCGGTACGCCCTCGCCGCCGCGTGGGCGGCGGCGGTGCTGGCCATACTAGCGGTGGCGTTCGGCGGGCGGGCAGTCATTGCCATGTCCGAGCGGCGGGTCCGCTTCGCCTCGGCCGTCACGCACGAACTCCGCACCCCGCTCACCGCCCTGCAACTGCACCTGGACTTGCTGAACAGCGGCCTCGTCACCGACGAGGCGAAGAAGGCCGAGTACATGGCGACCCTGACGACCGAAGCCGACCGGTTGAACCGGTTGGTGGAGAACGTCCTCGATTTCGCCAAACTGGAGAAGCGGTCGGCGCTGGCGTCCGCCAAGCGGGTGCCCGTGGCCGAGGTGCTAGACGGGGTACGACTCACGTGGGCCGACCGGCTCGCCGCCGAAGGGTTTGAGTTGGTGCTTGAAGCCGACACCCGCCGGACGCCGCCGTGATCGCCGACCCCCGCGTCGTCGCGCAGGTGCTGGGCAACCTGATCGACAACGCCCGCAAGTACGCCAAGGATTCCGCCGACCGTCGCGTGTGGATCCGCGCCGCGATCACCGGGAACCGCGTGTCGCTGGCGGTAGAGGACCGTGGCCCCGGCGTCCCGGCGGGCGACCGCAAGTCCGTCTTCCGCCCATTCACCCGCGGCAGCGACACCGCCGACAGCGGCGGCGCGGGCCTCGGCCTGTCCCTCGCCCGCCAGTGGGCCGAACTCTTCGGCGGCACCCTGTCGTACCGCCCCAGCGACACCCCCGGTGCCCGCTTCGTGCTGGAACTGCCAGCGGCGTGAGGGTGG
>JBBRUO010000626.1:0-3580 GCA_038247725.1 Gemmatales bacterium | reverse complement strand
TGGCACCGGGGACGAGCGTACTCACGACTTTCGACACCACGCCGGGGGCGAACCGGGCGAGGGTTTGAAACGCGGTCCACATGGTGAGGTCTCGCGGCGGGGGCGGAACGAGCGTCGGCGTTACGGGTGGTATTCGCCCGCCACCGCGCGGCATTTTTTAGGCCGTGAGGAAATGTTACCAACAGCCGGACTCAGATGCGACCACGCAGCGGCCCTTTGTGCGGGACCGCCGTCACCCCGGCAGGTGCCACACCTGGACGGCACCAATCATGTCGGCGGCGAGCAGCCAGCGGCCGTCGGCGGAGAAGGCGATGGCGTGAATCCAGTCCTTGAACTGCCCGCCCCGGCCCTTGCCGATTTCACCGGCCAGCTTGCCGGTTTTGATCTCCCACACCCGCACCACGGTGTCCCGTCCACAACTGGCGACGTGCTTGCCGTCCGGGTGAAAGGCGATGTCGGTCAGCCCGCTCAGGTGGCCCGGCGCGAGGGCGCGGAGTTTCTTGCCGGTTCCGGGTTCGAGCAGGGTGACGACGCCGTTGTTGCCGTCCGCCTCCCCGCCGCGGCCGACGGCCAACACCTTGCCGTCGAGCGAGTACGCGCACGCCGCGATGTACTGCCCCTTGAAGTCGGCGGACAAGTTCTTTTTCATTTCGCCGGTCTTGGCGTCCCACAGTTTCAACCCGGCGTGGCGGGCGGAATCGAACACCACCGGCAGGCGCTCGCCGACGCACGCCTCGGTCTGGTCCGGCGACAACGCTACGCCGTAGGCCCAACCGGTGCAGTTCCAGGCCTTCGCCGGTTTGCCCGTGGCGGTGTCCCAGCGGATCACCTTGCCGCCGTCGTCGCCGGTGAGCAACCCCTCTCCGTCGCGGGTGAGGTCCAGGCCGACGACCCATTCGTCGTGCCCGGTCAGCGTCTTCGCCGGGCCGATCACGCCGACGGTCGCGGGCAGGGCGGGCGGCACCTTCGCGCCGTTCCGCTTGCGGGCCTCGGCGGATTCGATGGCCCGCGCGTTCAGCACCAGTTTGCGCTCGCCGGTCGGCTTCGCGGCCACGTCCCACACCTTCACCGCGTGGTCGTAGCTGGCCGAGTACACCGCCTTGCCGTCGGGCGAACTGGCCAGCCGGGAAACGCAATTGGTGTGGCCGTCGAGGATCAACTTCGGCTTCGGCACGTCGCCGCCAGGCTTCTCGGGCAGTTCCCACAGCATCAGGCCGCCGCCGTTGTTGCCAGCGACGACGCTACGGGACGCGCCGACGAAGGTGACGGCCGTCATCCAGTCGGCGTCCCAGGTGAGCGTCCAGGCGAGGGAGGCTTTGGCGAAATCGGGCATGGGAGCACCAAGCAGGAAGAACCAGATTCACCACGGAGAAGAGCAGCAGGAATGGACAGGATCACAGGATGACAGGAAGGATTGAAGACGACTGTTTTCATCCCGGATTTCATCCTGTGATCCTGTCCATTCCTGCTGCTCTTCCTCACCCCAACAGTTCCTTCACCGGCTTGGCCCCTTCGGGGGTGAGCCACACGGGGCGGACGCCGGCGTAGTGCTTGGCCCGGTGGTTGATGCCGAGCGCCGCGTAGATGGTCGAGAACAGGTCGCCTTCCGTCACCGGATTATCCTTCACGTCCTTGCCGTCGATGTCGGTCGAGCCGTACACCTGTCCGCCTTTGATGCCGCCACCGGCCAGGACCGTCGTCCACGCGCGGATGTAGTGGTCGCGGCCCGCGCGGTTGTTGATCTGTGGCGTCCGGCCGACCTCGCCCAACCAAATGACCAGCGTGTCTTGCAACAGCCCGCGTTCGTCCAAGTCCGTCAGCAGGGCACTCCACGCCGGATCGAGTTGCCGCATGTTCGCCTTGTGGCAGACGAAGTTGTCGGCGTGGCTGTCGTAGTTGTCGTGCCCGACTTCGATGAACGGCACGCCGGCCTCCACCAACTTCAGCGCCAGGAAGCAGCCGCGGCCGAAGTCCGAATCGCCGTAGCGGTCCTTCGCCGCCGGCCAGTCCTTGCTCAAGTCGAACACGCCCTTCGCGCGGAGCAACCGGTACGCCCGCTCCTTCGCCGTGCGGTGGCTGTCGAACGGCTCGGCGTGGTGGTCGGCCGCGAACTCCCGC
The DNA here is from genome assembly GCA_038247725.1 of Gemmatales bacterium. Lineage (GTDB taxonomy): Bacteria > Planctomycetota > Planctomycetia > Gemmatales > Gemmataceae > JALHQU01. The sequence goes on along the minus strand of JBBRUO010000626.1, from coordinate 1,462 downwards.
TCGACGAGGCGGAACAGGTCAGCCCGTTTCTTCTCGTCGTCCGCGGTCTTGTACGGCGTGGTGAAGTACGGCATCTTCCCGTCGCGGCCCATGCCGAACGGCTCGTAGGCGGGGCCGAGGTAGCCGGCCCCGGCGTTCCCGCACGGCCCCATCCGCACGAACGTGGGCAGGTCGCTAATGGCGTCGCCGTTGAACTTGGCGATCACCGCGCCGAGTTCCGGGTGCGGCGTCCGCTCGCTCTGCTTGTAGCAGGTGTGCATGTGGTAGATGCCGTCCGGGTGGTCCGGCGACTGCGTCTTCAGGCTGCGGATGACGGCGAGCTTATCCGCCACCGCCGCCATCTTCGGCAGGTACTCGCACACTTGCAGGCCGGGCACCTTGGACGCGATGGGGCGGAACGGACCGCCGGTCGGCCGCCCCGGCTTCATGTCAAAGGTGTCGAGCTGGCTCGCCCCGCCGTTCATGAACAGGAAGATGCACCGCTTCTTCGACGCCTTCACGGCGTCGGCGGCGGACGCGGTGTGCGCCAGTCCGCCCCAGTTCGGCAGGACCAGCCCGCCGCCGGTGACGGCCGCCGCCTTGACGAACGCCCGTCGGGAAAGGTGTGTGGAGAGGTGGGACATGAGAGGACTCCAGGAAGTAGGTCCGTCCCGCCGGGACGGACTCTTCAGTCCGGCTCGGCGAGCCGGACCTACTCAAGTTCAATGGTTGAACCGGAACTCGCTGCTGTTGAGCAGCACCCAGATGGCATCTTCATACCGCGCGTCGGCCTTGTTCTTCTCGGCCCCGCTCAGGTGCGCGACGAACGCTTCCCGCTCTTTCGACGACGGCTCGCGGTGCAGTATGGTCAGGTAGAGCCGGTCCACCTTCTTCTCTACCGGATCCGCGGAGGTCATCAGCGTGTCGAGCAGGTTGCCCTTCTTCCGCGTGACGAACCTTCGGACGTGTTCGCCGTTGTTCAGGAACAGGTGTTCGTGCAGGCTGCCCTGGAAGTCGCCCAGGCCGTTGGTCGGCTCGCCAAAGTAGCTGCGGAAGTACTCGTCCGCCACCGCCTGCGGCTTCTCGCCCGGCTTCAGTGCGGCATCGAACCCCGTCACCTGCCGCATCGTCGCCTGCAACTCCTCGGCGCTCAGCGGGCGGACGCGGGCGCGATCGAACTGCTTCGGCAGCGCCTCCTTGCTCGGCCCGACGCCGGAGAGTTGGTACGTCTCGCTCAGCACGATCTCGCGGATCAACCACTTCAGGTCGAAGTCCTTCGCCTTGAACTGCTCGGTGAGGGCCGCGAGCAGCGCCGGGTGACTCGGCTCGTTCTGCTCCTGGAAGTCGTCGATGGGGTGAACGATGCCCCGGCCCAGGAACTGCGCCCACACGCGGTTCACGGCGGCGCGGGCGAAGTACGGGTTGTCCTTCGCGGGCAGCCACCCGGCGAGCTTCGCTTTCCGGCTGAAGTCCGGCTTCGGCA
>JBBRUO010000625.1:0-3582 GCA_038247725.1 Gemmatales bacterium | reverse complement strand
TCCCTGCTGAACGCCGTCGCGGTGATGGCCGTGCCGCTCGGCACGCTGTTGGACCGCACCGGCAAGGGCGGGGCGGTGTTCGCGCCGGCGATGGCGTCCGGGGTGCTGTTCTGGCTGTCCTTCTTCCCCGCCAACCTTGGCCCGCTCATGTACGTCGCGCTGGTGCCGTTCCTGGCGCTGATCCGCGCCGACGGGGTCAGCCACCGCCGGCGGTACTGCGCCGCGTGGCTGGGCGGGGTGGTGTTCGGCTTCCTGGCGGTGAAATGGATCCGCGTCGCGCACCCGATGATGGCGCTGCTCGCGTGGCCAGGCCTGTCGCTGTGGTGTTCGATGTTCTGGCCGCTCGCCTTGCTTCTGCTGCGAAAACTCGACCGATTTCAACTGCCCTACGCGCTGACGCTGCCGCTGGTGTGGGTGGCGCTCGAATACTTCCGCGACCACTTCCCGACCGCGTACCCGTTCATGCGGCCGTTCGGGATGCATCAGCTCGCCGGGTTCGGGTGGTACGCGCTGGCGTACTCGCAGCACGCGTTCGTCCCGCTCATCCAGGCGGCCGACCTCGGCGGCACGTACCTGATCTCGGCGGCGGTCGCGGCGGTGAACGGGGCACTGTACGAGTGGGCGCTGCGCACGAAGGCGTTCCGCCGGTGGGTGCGACTGCCGGCGGTTTGGCGGCCGCACACGTTCCACCGCGAGTTGTGGGTGACGGCCCTGGCCGTCGGCTTCTTCGGCGTCACCCTCGGCTACGGCACCTACCGCCTCATCCACCCGCCGTTCGACGTCGGCCCGCGGGTGGCGGCGATCCAGGAGAACGTCCCGCAGAACGAGAAGATGGGCGACCACATCGGGCTGTTCGACAAGCACGACGAGTTGTGCCGGCAGGCCGCGAACTCGTTCGACCGGCCGGACCTGATCCTGTGGCCGGAGACCTGCTACCCGTTCGCCGACGTGACGCTGACGAACGGGGCCGACTGGCACGCCCTGGACGGGCACCTCGCGGACGACTTCGCCATCCAAGAAGGCGGGTTGCTGAACGTGGCAGAGATGCGGCAGCAGGCCCAACCGGCGCGGCGGACGCCGGAAGAACGGGCGGCGCGGGCCAAGTTCCTGACGCTGTGCGAACTCGGCCGCGCGGGGTACGCGAAGAAGTACTGGAACACGAACGTGGTGCTCGGCCTGAGCGGCATCGAGACCGACGGCGTGACGCAGCGGAAGTTCAACTCCGCCCGCCTCGTCACGGCCGACGGCACGCCCGGCCCCCGGTACGACAAGATGCACCTCGTGCCGTTCGGCGAGTACCTGCCGTTCCGCGAGACGTTCCCGTTCATGAAGAGCTTCAGCCCGTACCCCGACCCGGAGTACAGCAACACCCCCGGCGAGCGGTTCACCCGGTTCGAGTTCGACACCCTGCGGCCGGTGTTCCGCTCCGGCCAGGAGTTGACGAAGGGCGGCGGCCGGTTCTCCGAGCCGAAGGCGGTGACGTACCGGTTCGGCGTGCTCATCTGCTACGAGGACACCGACCCGCACCTGGCGCGAAAATACAACTCGTGGTCGGGCCAGCCGGAGCCGGTCGATTTCCTGGTGAACATCTCGAACGACGGCTGGTTCGACGGCAGCGAGCAGCACGAGTTGCACGTCGCCATCTGCCGCTTCCGCGCGGTGGAGGCGCGGCGGAGCATCGTGCGGGCGGTGAACATGGGCATCTCGTGCGTCATCGACCCGGACGGCCGCGTCACCGACTGGGTGGGCGAGCCGTGGGGCGGGTCGAAGAAGATGACCGGCGTCCTCGCCGCCGGGGTGAGGCTGGACACCCGCGGCAGCCCCTACGCCTACCTCGGCGACTGGGTGCCGGCCGTCTGCTGGGCCGGCGTGCTGCTGGGACTGTTCGCGGGGCGGGTGCGGCGGAAGCCGGCCGTCGCGTGACGGCCGCCGCTGCCGACCGCTGCGCGGGCGTTTGGCCGAAGACCCGGACATGGTTCGCCGTGGGCAGGCCGCTTCTCCCAGTGATGCACTCGATTGCCCAGACGAATCTCCGCATTTCCCCGTCCGCCGACGTGCCGCCGGGTTTCCCGCAATCGGATGAATCCGCCGCCCAGAGGCGGCCGTAATTGCTGCGGAGTCTCGCCGGCAAAACCGGCCTCCGCGTGGCCGTCGCCTCGCTTTTTCTATTTTCCATGTCGAGCTGGCGTTCGGTTTGCTTATCCATCTTTCCCAGTCCGTGACCCCGGACGGTCGCGTCCGCCTCCCGGCGGCCGGCCGCGTACGGAGCGTCGCCATTTTCTTCCTCATTCCCCGCGAGATCCCATGCCCGTCTTTCCGTCATCCGTCCGTCGTCTCGGACAACTCCGTCTCGAAGCCCTTGAAGGCCGCGAAGTGCCGGCCACCCTCATCGGTCTGACCACCGGCGACACCCTCGTGGCGTTCGACAGCGCAAGCCCCCAGCACCCTCCTGGGCAGCCCCGTCACGATCACTGGGCTGGCCGGCGGTGAGACGCTCGTCGGCATCGACTACCGGCCGGCGAACGGCGTCCTTTACGGAGTCGGCAGCACCAGCCGGTTGTACACCCTCGACGCCGCCACGGGTGCCGCCACGGCGGTCGGCCCGGTGTTCGCCACGACGCTGAACGGGAGCGTGTTCGGAGTCGATTTTAACCCCGTGGCCGATCGCCTGCGGGTGGTCAGCGACGTCGGGCAGAACCTGCGGATCAACCCCACCACGGGCGTGGCCATCGCGGACGGGTCACTGACGTTCGACCCGAACGACGCGACCAACCAGGGGTACTACGGGACCAACCCCGGCGACCCGATCAACCCGCCCCCGCAGGCCGTCACCGCCGCATAGACCCTGAACTTCGACGCCACCCTCGGCACCAACGTCACCACCCTGTACGCCATCGACCCGGCGCAGGACATCCTGTTCCGTATCGGCGGGCCGGACGGCAGCCCCAGCCCGAACGGCGGGCTGTCGGTCGTCGTCGATCAGATCCGCAACTCGTCCACCTTCGCCCTCATCGACTTCGGCGCGAACGCCGCGTTCGACATCGAGGCGGGTTCGGACCTGGCGTTCGCGGTGAGCGGCGGCAGCCTGGACTCCCTGAGCATCACGACCGCCGCCGCGACGCTGGTCGGCACCGTGGCCGGGTCGGAGCTCCGCGGCCTCGCCATCGCCCCGCCCGCCGCCGGCGCGGGCGTCCTGCAACTGTCTACCTCGGCGGCCGCGTTCGGCACCGACCGCGACCCCATCGCCGTGACCGTCACCCGCACCGGCGGGGCGTCCCAGGCGGTGACGGTGAACTACACGACCGCCGACGGGACGGCCGTGGCCGGCGTGGACTACCTGCCTAACTCCGGCACCCTGTCGTTCGGGGTGGGGGGACGACGCAGACGATCTTCCTGCTCGTCCCGGCCGGCGACCGCCCGGCCAGCCCGGAGAAGACGTTCACCCTGACCCTCACCGCGCCGACCAACGGGGCCGTCCTCGGCGCGACCACCTCGGCGACGGTGACCATCCCGCAGATCGTGGCCGCTACGCCGGGCACGACCCCGCCGGCCGGGGTCACCGCCGTCACCCCGACCCGGTTC
>JBBRUO010000624.1:0-3592 GCA_038247725.1 Gemmatales bacterium | reverse complement strand
TCCACCCACCGAGCGCCCAATCACTTCGCCTTCGTGAACTCGTACTTCCACGTCCACGCCACCTTCTTGCTCGGCGCGATGTCGAACAGCAGGAACGGCTCCGGGCAGATGGTTTCGTTGATGCCCCACACGCGGACGGCGTGCAACGGTTTGTCGGCGGTGGCCCGGACGCTCACCCCGCTCGGCTTGTGCCGCATCGTGACGCGGGCGTCCTTGTTGTCCGGTTTCGCGCTGAAGCCGGTGAGGTCGGCGAAGATCTGCCCCTGGTCGAGCGCGCCGGTGAAGGTCATCCGCTGGCCGTCGAGTTTCACCAACTCGGCGAAGCGGTCCTTCGGCGTCGGCGCGGTCGGCGCGAACGGGAATTCGAGTTCGTAGTTCTTGCCGACCCCGTCGCCGTCCACGTTGAAGAAGTTGTGGTTGTACACGTCCGTCTTGATCGGCTTGCTGCCGGTGTTTTCCAGCACGTGTGTCAGCCGCAATTCGCTTCCAAATACGGATAACACCTTCGTGTACTTGTAGGCGTAGCCGGAAGTGGCCGCGAGGGTTTGCGTGAAGGTAATCTTCGCGTCCGACTTCTCCACGGTCCATTCGCCAGCCTTGGCGATGGCGTAGTTGTGGAAGAAGCGGTACTTCTCCTCCTTCGGCTTGGTCAGTTCGCCGACGCCGATCTTCACGAACGTCTCGCCGACCTTCGCGTCCGCGTAATTCAGTGGCGGGATGGACGACCCGAACTCCTCGACCGGCCCGACAATGTCGTCGTTGTTCTTCGGGTCGTGCTTGGATTTCCACGGGCCGAACAGCGTGTGCCCGCCGAACTCGACGCTGCACACTCCGGCCCAGTCGAACCGCGTGCCCCGATAGAACCCGGCCTTCGGGTCCGGCGGATACACGGTGACGGTGAGTTGGTCGGTCTTGAGGACGTGCTTGGGGTAGTCCTCGGCGCGGGCGACGGCCGCGACAGCGAGGAGCACGATGACGGCGCGAAGCATGTGCGGACTCCGAGAGGGGGAAGTCACCGCGCGGCCCCGACGGCGCGGCCGGTCAGGTCGTAGCCGTCGGCTGCCGTCACTTTCACCGTCACGAAATCGCCGGGCCTCAGGTTCTTGCCCTTCACGCGGACTTCGCAGTCGATGTCCGGGCTGTCGGCGTAGGTGCGGCCGCGAAAGTGGCTGGCGAACTCCGGGTCGGGGCCGTCGATGATGACATCCATTTCGTTGCCGATCTGCCGCCCGGCCCAGTCGAACGCCACCTGCTGTTGGACTTCCATGATGCCGGCGACGCGGGCCTGCTTCACCGCTTCGGGCATGTGGCCGTCGAGTTTCTCCGCCGGGGTGCCGGGTTCGAGCGAGTACGGGAAGACGCCGGCCCGCTCGAACTTCTGGTCGCGGACGAACTGCTTCAACTCCTCATACTCGGCCTCGGTTTCACCGGGGAAGCCGACGATGAACGTGGTCCGCATGGCCAACGTGGGCAGGGACTTCCGCATCCGGGCGATGAGCTTCTCGGTGGCGTCACGGTCCACCCGGCGGACCATGCGGCGCAACACGCGGTCGTTGATGTGTTGCAGCGGCATATCCAGATACGGGATGATCTTCGTCGCGCCGGCGAGGGTGTCGAGCAGTTCGTCCGAGACGTGTTCGGGGTACACATACAAGACGCGAATCCACTCCAAGCCGTCCACGGCGTCGAGTTCCTGGAGCAGGTCCGCCAGCCGGCTGCGGCCGTACAGGTCGAAACCGTAATACGTCGTGTCCTGGGCCACGATAATGAGTTCCCGGACGCCGTCGGCGACGAGTTCGCGGGCCTCTTTCACCACCTCCTCAATCGGCTTGGTGACGTGTTTGCCGCGCATCATCGGGATGGCGCAATACGTACACAGGCGGTCGCAGCCCTCGCTGATCTTCAGGTAGGCGTAGTGCCGGGGCGTGATCCGCAGGCGGGCGGTGTCTTCGAGCGCCCGCACCGGGGCCGGGCGGAACACGCTCCGTTGCTCGGTGACGTGGGCGACCGCGCGGTCCACGACTTCGACGATCTCCTCGCGGCCGAAGACGCCGACGATCTGGTCCACCTCCGGCACGTTTTCCAACAGCACTTCGCGCTGCCGTTCCGCCATGCACCCGGCCACCACGACCGACCCGACGCGGCCGGCCTTTTTCAGCGCCAGCATCTCGCGGATGACGCCGAGCGACTCCTGGCGGGCCGGCTCGATGAACCCGCAGGTGTTCACGACCACCACGTCCGCGCCGTCGGCGTCGGGTTGCAGCGCGTAGCCGTCCTGGGCCAGTTTGCCGAGCATCCGTTCGGAATCGACGAGGTTCTTCGGGCAGCCGAGGCTGATGAAGGCGTAACTGCCCTTGGCCACCGGCACGGGGCCGGTGGCGGACAGCGGGAGAGACTTCGGCTTGCGTTTGGTGGTGGCCATCGGTGCCGTGCGGGTGCGGTGTGGGTCAAAAGGGGATTATAGCGGGCGCGGGGGCCGTGCAATGCGGACTTATGGGCGAATGCCGCTACGCTATCGGCATGAGTCCACGTCTCGTCTTACTTCTGGTCGTTGTCGTCGTCCTGGCCGGGGTCGCGCTGACGCTCGGCCTCGGCGGGGCCGGGTTCGCGTCGGAACTGGTGTGGGGGGCGAAGGGCATGCAGCCGGGGATGGTCTCGCGGCCGCGGGCCATCGCCATCGACCCGAAGGGCCGGCTCTTCCTCGTCGATTTCACCGCCCGCATTCAAACCTATGACCTCGACGGCAATCACCTGGGCCACACCTGGACGCCCCCGGACTTCCGCAACGGCCGGCCGAGTGGCCTCAGCATCGACCGCGACGGCAACTTGATCGTGTCCGATTCGCACTACAACCGCGTGCGGGTGTACACGTTCGACGGCAAGGAGTTGAAGGTCATCGGCGGGGAAGCCGGGACCGGGCCGGGGCAACTCGGCTACGTGTCCGATTGCGTGCAGGATGAAGATGGGTTCTACTACATCGCGGAGTTCGGCGCGAACGCCCGCATCAGCAAGTTCGACGTGAACGGCGGGTTCGTCAAAAGCTGGGGCAGCCTGGGTCAGGGGCCGTTACAGTTCAACCGAGTGCGGGCGTTGGCCATCGGACCGGACGGGTTGCTGTACGCGGTCGATGCCTGCAACCACCGCATTCAGGTCATGACCCGCGACGGCGAATTCGTCCGTGAGTTCGGCGGGGCGGGCCGCGAGCCGGGGCGGTTCAACCTGCCGTACGATTTGTCATTCGGGCCGGACGGCCATCTGTACGTTGTGGAGCGGGGCAACTGCCGCGTGCAGAAGTTGACGGCCGAAGGCGTACCCGTGGCGACGTGGGGCGAAGCCGGGCGCGACCCCGGACAGTTGGCCGACCCGTGGGCGGTGGCGGTGGACAAGTCCGGCCGCGTGCATGTGGTGGACACCGAGAACCACCGGGTCCAGCGGGTGAAGTTTTGACGTTATTAGCCTGATCGGGATGTTCTCCTTGGGCGGGTTCGCTTTTCTTCTCACCTCCCCTCGTTGAGGGGAGGTCGGTTGCGAAGCAACGGGGAGGGGAGATTCCTTCCCCACCAAGGCATCGCAAGACTCCCCTCCCGCCGCT
>JBBRUO010000623.1:0-3608 GCA_038247725.1 Gemmatales bacterium | reverse complement strand
GGGAGGTCGGCGGCGCAGCCGCCGGGAGGGGAGTCTTCGAATGCCTGGGGAGAAGGAATCTCCCCTCCCGCCGAGTTCCACTCGGCGACCTCCCCACAACGAGGGGAGGTGTTCAAACCGGCCCGCACTGCACGATTTGGGACACCCTTGGCGGGTGCGTGTATGAGGTCGCACTCGCCCACACTGGGAACCGCCATGAAACTCCTATTCCGTGCCGTGTTGCTTCTCGGACTCGGCCACTCGGCGGCCCTCGGTCAGTGGCAGCCGCAGGCCATCAAGACAGACGCGGACTTTCGCGGGCTAAGCGTCGTCAGCCCGAAGGTGGCGTGGGTGAGCGGCACGAGGGGCACCTTCGGCCGCACCACCGACGCGGGCAAGACGTGGGTCGTCGGGACCGTTCCCGACGCGGGCACGCTCGACTTCCGCGACGTCGAAGCCTTCGGCGACGCCACGGCCTATTTGATGAGCGCCGGCCCCGGCGACGGCTCCCGCATCTACAAGACGACCGACGGCGGCAAGTCCTGGAAACTCCAGTTCAAGAACGCCGAACCGAAGGCGTTCTTCGACGCTATCGCTTTCTGGGACGAGGCGCACGGCCTCGCCTTCAGCGACCCCGTGGACGGCCGCTTTCTGCTCATCGCCACCGACGACGGCGGCAAGACGTGGAACCCGCTGCCGGAGAAGAGCCGGCCGAAGTCCCTGCCGAAGGAGGGGGCGTTCGCGGCCAGCGGCACTTGCCTCGTCACCCACGGCAAGAACGACGTGTGGTTCTGCACCGGCGGGGCCAAGGTCGCGCGGCTGTTCCATTCGACCGACCGGGGGAAAAGCTGGACCGTGCGGGAGTCGCCACTCGCCGCCGGGGTCGATTCGGCCGGGGTGTTCTCGGCCGCCTTCCGGGACCGCGACCACGGCGTCATCGTCGGCGGCGACTACCGCCAGCCGGACGCCACCACCGCGACCGTGGCCGTCACCGGCGACGGCGGGAAGACGTGGGGCCGGATCGAAAAGCCGCTCCCGTTCCGCTCGGCCGTCGCGTGGGCGAAGGACCGGTGGGTCGCCGTGGGTACGTCCGGGTCGGACGTGTCCACCGACGACGGCGCGACGTGGAAGCCGCTCGACCGGGAAAAGTACAACGCCGTCGCGTTCGCGGTCACCGGGGACGGCTGGGCGGTCGGGCCGAACGGCCGAATCGCCAAGTTCACCCGACCGGACAAGGAGTGAGGAGGGGTCGTGGTTCTCGTCTCGCCCCACCCCATCCCGGAATCACCAGCGATGGCGACGGGGTACAATACCGGCAACAGGAGGATTCGCCGATGCCGCTCCGCGACCACTTCCGCTCGCCGGTGAACGACACCCACTCGTGGGACGAGGTCCACGGCGGGTGGCCGATGGAGATGGTTCGCCACCTCCGGACCATCTTGCCGTCCGGCTTCCGCGCGGGGCCGAACATCCACCTCGGTTCGTCCTTCGAGGTCGATATCGGCGCGTTCGACTTGGATTCCCGCGACCCGGACGCGGGCGTCACCGCGGACGGCGGCGGAACGGTCACGCTGAGCGCGACTGCTCCGACCTACACACTCGAAGCCGACCCGGCGGATCAGGACGAATACGAGGTTCGCATCTACGACACCGAGCGGGGGCGAACGCTGGTGGCCGCCATTGAGATCGTCAGCCCGTCGAACAAGGACCGGCAGGACAAGCGGGACATCTTCACCGGCAAGGCGGCGGGGTTGCTCCAGCAGGGTGTGTGCGTGTCCGTGGTGGACCTGGTCAGCGTGCGGCAGGCGAACCTGTACGCGGAACTCGTGGCGATGTACGGCGGGGCGGACCCGCGGCTCGCCGACCCGCCCCCGCACCTGTACGCGGCCACCCTCCGCACCCGCCCCATCCCCCGCCGCCATCGCCCGCTACTGGAAGCGTGGTTCCTCCCAATGGCCGTCGGCCAACCGCTGCCGACGATTCCGCTCTGGCTGTCCGAGACACTTCGCGTCGAGCTGCCACTCGAAATCAGCTACGAGGAAACCTGCCGGGTGCTGGGGATCACGTGATGTGGGCGGCTCCACGATCTCGGAAGTTGCCAATGGTGCCACTCGAATGCAACTGGAGTTTGGCGTACCGGCAGGGCTGTTCAGCGGCTGAAGTTGGGCAAGACGTTGAACCACAAAGGACACGAAGAGCACGAAGAAAAACCGCGTGTTCCGCTCGGTTCTTTTCCTTCGTGTGCTCTGTGCTCTTCGGGGTTCAGTCCGCTTCTCTTCAAACTCTGAATCGCCCTGGGCGTACCGCAACCGTGGAATTCGAGGCGCTACGCTCCACGAGTGGAGTGGATACCGAAACTCGATCGGCCGTCTGCGGTGTGAAGTCCCGCTCACGCCGCGCGGCGGTCGGGAAGGGACAGCCACTTTTGCATGCGCGGGAGTGTCTCGGCCCACTGACCGCTGAGCCGCTGTTGACCGAAGGCGTCGTACAGCAGGTCCAAGGTCTCGATCAGGTGCCGAATCTGGTCCGCTCGCGTGTCGAGCTTGGCCCGCGCGTCGGTCACATCGTCGGGCATGTTCGGGAGTTTTGCGCTACCGACGGCCAGCGTCTCACCGTGCAAAGTGAACTCGTACTGTTCGTCGTGCCGGACCAGAATCAGCCCGCATTTGCGCGGTAACTTGCCAGACTGCACCGCCCGCTTCGCCTCCGGCAGCTTGCTCGGTCCTTCGTGCGTGATGGTCTCGTGTCCGGTCTGCCCGCGCGGACATTCGAGGGTGAGCGTGCGGGCGATCATGTAAGTGGCATCCGACTTGTCCGCCAGTTCCACCGTGTCGGACTCGCCGTCGGCGTTGTACCACAACCAGAGGAGGAACTCGTTCCCGAGGAAATCTCGGCTGGACTCGTCGGCGATCCAGGCGATCCCTTCCGGGGTAACGCCGGGGACAAAAGCGGACGGGGCCGAGTCGTCGACCGAGCGCGTCCGCTGGTACAGTTCGGCCAGTTGGAACATGCGGCGACCGGACGCGATCGGGTCCAGGCCGTAGCCGAACGTCTGTTGGAAGAGCGTGCAAAGGCGGTCCACGCTCGTCACGGACGTGGAGCCGAAGAGGACTTCGTTCGTCTTGGCGTCCCACAGCACCGGGACACACTTCTTCCGCTTGTACCGGCCGTCCTTGGCTTCATCTTCCAGGCGGTCACGGGCGGACTCCTTGGCCTCTCGCTTCTGTTTCATCGATGGCATCCCCGACGGGTTCCCGGCGGCGATCGCTTTCAACTCGATGGCAAAATACGCCTTGAACAAGTCGGTCGGGAGTTTCTCGGTGTCAATGCGGAGGTCGAACGAGAGGGTGTCGTTGATGACGTTCTTGAGGAGGGAAAAGTCGGTGTCGAGGATGTGCTCGCCGGCGGCCCAGCCGACTTCGATGCCGTCGGCGGAGGCGAGCCGAGAACGACCGGCGGCGAACTCACGGAGGCGGTCGGTGTGGTCGGCGGAGAAGGAGCCTGGCGACGGTCCGTCAACGCGGAAGCGGAGGAATGTAACACGTCCGGTGAAGAAAGCCATCGTGGGCGCTCCGGCAAGGATGACGATCCCCGGCCAGGGCTGGGGGTTAGCTGGCGAGGGAGACGGG
>JBBRUO010000622.1:0-3608 GCA_038247725.1 Gemmatales bacterium | reverse complement strand
GCCGCCAGAAACTTTCTTTGCCAGACCCCACGACCGATGTCGGCGCGGCGTTTCGGATCACCGGGCAAGTGGTGACGAACGACCACTCCCACTCGTCCAGCGGCCATCAGCCGCTGACGGGCGTCCCTCGCCGGCCGAAGCGGGAGGAATAGGCTCAGGAGCGAGTCCCTTGCCGTGTTGATTGCCGGACGACATCTCTCGGATTGTCGCCGAAGACGGCCCGGATCGGAAGGGGCGAACCGACCCGCCAACGGAGAACGCCATGAGCCAACCGACACGCCGGGAACTGATCGCGGCGAGCGCCGGCGCGGCCCTGTTGACCCGAGGTGCCCTGTGGGCGGCGGACCCGCCGGCGAAGGGCGGGCTGCCCCACGCCAAACCCGAGGACATGGGCCTCGACGCCAAACAACTCCAGGTCGCCTACGACCTGATGGAGAAGTGGACGACCGGCAAGGACGCGCCGGTGCCGGGCGGGGCGATCCTCGTCGGGCGCGACGGGAAAGTGACGGCCCCGCGATTCTTCGGCCGGCAGGGGCCGGAGGCCGGGGCCGAGCCGATCCGAAAGGACGCGATGTTCTACATGGCGTCGGTCACGAAGCCGGTGATCTACATGGCCGCGCTGCGGCTGGTCGAGCGCGGCCAGTTGAGTCTGACCGACAAGGTGTCGCGACACATCCCGGAGTTCACCGGCGGCGGCAAGGAGAACGCGCTGGTCTTTCACCTGTTCACCCACACGTCCGGGCTGCCCGACGAGTTGCCCGACAACGCCGAGTTGCGGCGGAAGCACGCCCCACTGAAATCGTTCGTCGAAGGGTCCATCAAGGCCGACCTGCTCTTCAAGCCGGGCACCCGCTACAGCTACGCCAGTTGTGGCACGATCCTCACGACCGAGATCGTCCAGCGGTTGTCGGGACAATCGATCCGCGCGTTCGTGAAGACGGAGATTCTCGACCCGCTCGGCCTCAAGTCCACCGGCCTCGGGTCGCAAGGGTTCGCCCCGGAGCGGTTGGTGCGAGGGGTCGTGCCGGACTATCAGACGGACAAGACGGCCGACTGGAACAGCCCCTACTGGCGGGAGTTCGGCTCGCCCGCCGGCGGGCTGTTCAGCAGTCCGGAAGACTTCGCGGTGATCTGCGCGCTGATGCTCAACGGCGGCAAGTGGAACGGGGTGAAGTTGCTGTCGTCGGCGACCGTCCGGCGGATGACGGAGAACCGCCTGGACGACCTGCCAGACCTGCCCGAACCGGTGCGCCGCACGCGGCCGTGGGGCCTCGGCTGGCGGCTCAACGCCATCGGCACGCCGGACAGTTGGGGCGACCTGATCGACCGCCGCGTGTACGGCCACACCGGGTCATCGGGGAACCTCGTCTGGATGGACCCGCGCACGAAGGGGTTCTGCATCCTGCTGACGAACTACCTGCGGTCCCGCGCGCCGTGGCGGCTGGTCCACCTTTCTAACGCCATCGCCGCCGCGTTCGAGTAACGGCGAGTTGGGTTCGCCAACATCAATTGCCGCACCCCTCAAGCACTCACAGTTTCTTCAACAGGGCATCGACCGTCGCGCGGAAGAGCGCCTCCCACTCCGGGGCGACGAGGGTGTCGCAGTCCTCCTGCGCCGCGCCGGCGTTCCGCAACTGGGCGGCGGTCGGCGTGTAATAGATGTACCCGTTGGTGTACCCGGCCACGAACGTCGATTGATGCGGCGACGCCTTCTTCACCGCGAGGCCGATCTCGACCGTCAACTCGCCGGGGAACGTCACCAGCACGAAATCGCCGACCCGCAACCCCGCGACCTCCACCTCCAGTGGCTTCCGACCGGCGGCGCGGTTCGTCGCGTGGTGCTTGCGGAGCAACGCCAGGTTCGTCTGTACCCGCGTGATGTCCTCCATCGTCAGCACGTTCTCGACGTAGGCCCGGAGGTTCTTCCGGTTCGCCGCGTCGAGCGCCCGCAGATCGCCCCGCCCCAGGGCCATCTCGGTGAGGTACAGGTGCGACGCGGCCGACGGGAACTCCTTGGACAGGTCATACTTCCCGACCAATTCCAGGAAGGACTTCAAGTTCAGGGTGGTCCCTTTTAGCGCCTTCACCAGCCGGCCGTGTTCGAGTCGCAGCGTGTCGATCCGGTTCGCATGGTCCGCCCGCGGCAGGGCGAGTGACTCGTTCCGGACGGCGAGCGGGGCGTTCGCCTCGCACTTGATCGCCAGCACCGCCCGGAGGGTGCTGAGGCCGAGCAGATGGCCCAGCGGCTCCGCACTCCGCGGCTGGTGGACGTCCTTGTATCGCACCGGGTTGATGTCACCGCCGCACCCCTGCACGAAGAGGGCGACGGCCCCGTCACTCAGATTGTCCTCGATCACCTTCGACGCGAAGCCGGTCAGGTCGGCGGTATTCCCGCCGTCAGGCACGCCCTGGATCGGGTGGCAGGCGAAGTTGTACACGACGGCGAGTGTCCGCCCGTCGAGTGCGTCCACGCGGAGGACACCGATCCGCGGGTCAATAGGGCCGACCGCCGCGACCGCCACCGCGTCCAGCGTGACGAGGACCGCCGTGGTGTCGCCGCGCTTCAGTACCAGCGCCTTCACGTACAGCGGGTCGCTAAATGGGAGCGACTTCTTGTCCGTGATCTCGACCTTCGCCACCCCGGCGCGGAGTTCGCCGGCCGCTTTCGCGGGCGGTTTCTCTTCGGGGGTGAGTCGCGGCGCGAGCCGGCCCTCGTCGCACCCGCAGAGGGCGAGGGCCAGCAGTACCGGTAGCAACGGGCGGAACATGACGAACCCCAAGAGTGGCAAACGGTGCCCGGCTTGGCGAGCGTCGCACACCGGCGCGGCTGGCCGGGCGCGGGCCGTCCTCGGCGTTCCGCCGCTCGATGGAGTAGGTATAGGCCATCTCGGCGGGTGGGCGCACTTCACCTATCCCGACTGCTGAAGTACGATACGGCTGGCGTTCGAACTGCTGGTCAGGCGGGAGGCGGTGCGATATCGGCTCAAGCAACTTGAGGTGGGCGACGACGACTGACCGCGACGCCATCTACCGGCTCTTCGACGAATACGCGGTCGTGCCAGTCGGGGCCACGCCGGTGCAGCAAAGTCGTCAGCTACACCCGCTCGGCGGACAGGTTGCGTACTCGCCCGCGAGTTCCAGCGAGCTTTCAGCGGCGGCAGGCGTGAAGCCAACCGACATCGAATCGACACCCCAGGAGAGACTCATGCGCTTCGCCCAGGCGTTCCTGTTCCTGCTGTTCGTTTCCGCCACCTCCGCCGCCGACGACAAGCCGATCGCCAACACGATCGGCATGAAGCTCGTCCGCATCGCACCGGGCGAGTTCATGATGGGCACCGGCGACGCCCCGCCCAAAACGCGCGAGGAGTGGAACGACCGCGACTGGGACGAGTCGCCGGCCCACAAGGTGAAGATCGCGAAGGCGTACTTCCTGGGTGCGACGGAAGTCACCAACGCCCAGTACGAGCGGTTCGATCCGGAGCACAAGAAGCTGCGCGGCAAGCACGGCGTCAGCAAGTCCGACGACGAACCGGTCGTCATGGTCACCTGGCAGCAGGCCGTCGATTTCTGCGAATGGCTCTCGGAGAAGGAAGGCAAGACCTACCGAT
>JBBRUO010000621.1:0-3623 GCA_038247725.1 Gemmatales bacterium | reverse complement strand
GATGCCGGCGGCGGCGCACGCCCGCGCGAACGCGGCGTTCTCGCTCAGGAACCCGTAGCCGGGGTGGATGGCATCGACGCCGATGTCCTTGGCCAGCGCCACGATGCCGGGGATGTCGAGGTAGGCGCGGATCGGTTCGCCCGGTTTGCCGACGCGGTACGCCTCGTCGGCCTTGAACCGGTGCAGGGCGAACCGGTCTTCGTGGCTGTAGATGGCGACGGTGCGGATGCCGAGTTCGTGGGCCGACCGGAACACCCGGATGGCGATCTCGGACCGGTTGGCGCAAAGCAGCTTCTGGAACGGCGCGGTGAGCAAGACGGAATCCCCCTGAGAGAACAAGGGGGATGATAGGGAATGGCGTTGCGAGAAAAACCGGGGCGTTGGTCGGTCGCGGTGCAGTTTTCGTTTGACCCGATGGGACCGATGGGTGATTCTGCTGGAAAGTAAACCGGCTGTGCGGCCGTCGAATCCGACAATCAGTACAAGAAAGCACATCGAGCGAAGTTCTGAACCTGGGCGCGTAGAGGGTGCCGCTGATTGGCGAAGAGGGCGAAGGTCAGCAAAAAAACGAACCATGTAGTGAACAGGCGCGTCCTACCTGGTAAAATGACGGATGCGGCGGCTACAGTGCGAACTGGTCAAGACACACTTGCCTATTTCATGGATTCTGATGCAGGTTTGCCCGGATGACGTTCCCCACGGATTGGCCAACCGGTTGTCCGGCAGCGGACGCTCCCGATGCTCAGGGAGATGTGTTCCGAATCGCAAAGGACGACCCAGTGTCGGCTGCGGACATGCTGAGCCATCACGAAACGGGGAAACTACCGAAGGCCGACCCATGCCTCCGGTGTGGACTTTCGGTTTTCCGAGTGATTGAGGACGCGATGAATCAGCAGAAGTTGCTGCCGAAACTTGGGGCCAAGATCGCGAAGGCCACATTGGAGGCGGCTCACGGGAAGGCTTGTCTTACCAGAGGTCAGCAACCGACGCACACAACTTGGTGGGCGTATGAGGGAGTTGATCGGGCGAAACCGTTCACCGTTGTTCCGGAAGTGGCGTGATGTGGGAGATCAAAGGCAAACAGGTTGATTTGAAACGGTTTATGCCGTTCGAGCCTCTCCGTGTCCTGAACTACTACGATGGTCCTCGCATCTTTACCTTTAACGATGCGGACGATGCTCTGTGTCTCGCGTGCTGGAGTGACGAGGACGAGACCCACTCACGGTTCTTGGTAGTCCCTGTCACCGATGGGATCATTGCGCATCTCGAAGATGGTCTGCTTTCGGTTCGCGAAGCACTGGCCCAACCCCGTCTATGGGTCGTCGATTGGTCGCAAGACGGCTCTCTCGCCGGTGCTTGGCTTGTTGACCACCAGGATGTCCCAGTCGATTCGCAACCGCAACCCCGGACCATGCTCCACCGTTCACTCGACCCAATCCTGAGCCTTCGCGCGACCGGCGAAGCGATCCGGCCAGGCGAGATCCCTGGGAGTGTCATTAAGAGTACGGTTGAGGGTGCGCAGCGTGCAATCAAGTGCCTCGCCGAGTACGAAATGGATTTGCCGACCCGCAAGGGGCGTCCGTCGCGTGCTCTCCGGAAACTTTACGACCTTCCTGTTCAGAAGACGCTCGCGGCCAGTTTTGAGGTCCAATTCCGTTCCCCTCTGAATGAACCCACCCTATTTGAAGGGCTTGAAGAGAGCGAGATTCTCGAAGAAAAAGGAGTTCTCAGCCACGTGGCCGATCACCTCAAGACTGGTTTGAGTTGGTTGACCACGACAACATCCGTCGCGTCCGCCTTGCCAGTTCCCGAGAATCCCGATTTGAGTCTCGCTATCATCAAAGCTCTCAAGTTCCTCGCCCCTTCCCCGCGCGGTCCAATACGGGAGATGGAAATTCGAGGGGAACTGGCAATCCAATCCGCCGAACCCGTTCGTTTGTCTCGCAACGTTCGGAGCATTCTGAATGGGGCGATGTCGCGAATCCCTGCTACGAAGCAACGCCGAGTCGAATTGTCGGGACGCATCCGCGAAGTGGACGAGCGGATGATGCGGTTTGAACTTCATGACGAGAAACTCACGCCGGCAACCATCCGCGTTTGCGAGTTTGACCCGGACCTTTGGGATGACGTATACGAGATGTTTGGCGTCGAGGAGACTGTCGATGTCATCGGGATCGAGACAAATCCGTCCAGCAACGTCCGGGTACTCAGTCTGATTCGGCCTGAGATAGCAGACCCGACATCTCACGATTGATTCGGTAGATTCTGCCGAGCGCATTCGATGCCCCACAATCCAACCCTCTTCACCGACTTCATGAACGCCGACCCGCGCGGGCGGGTGCGGTTGAACTGCGTCGGCACCGTCGCGGACCTCGGCACGCAGGGCGTCGAGTTGGCCGAAGGGCTTGCCGTGACGCTGACCGACGGCGAACTCGAAGCCGACGGCGCGGCCACCTTCTCGGCGGACGAAAACGTGTGGGTCGCCGTCATCGACTGGACCGCCGTCCGGGATGTCGTGGCCGCGTGACGCCGCCAGCGGAGTACAATTCCTTCAACTCCGGAGTCACGGCCATGACAGCCACCATCGACAGCGAGGGGCGAATCCAACTCGCCCCGGACGTGCAACGGCAACTCGGCGTGAAGCCCGGCGACGAACTCGCCATCGAGAACCGAAACGGCCAGTGGGTGCTATCCCCCGTCGGCTTGGTGACGGAGAATGGCGTCCTCGTTCATCGTGGCACGTCCCCCGTCGCGGTGGACGACCTCCTCTCCCAACTTCGGGACGACCGCTTCGCCAGCCTGAGCGAGGGCGTCTCGTGACCTCCGCGCTTCTCGACACGTCCACCCTCATCGCCGGGATGCTCACCGACCACCAGCACCACGCGGAAGCCGCCGCGTGGCTGGCCGCCGCGAAAGCCGGTCGATACGAACTCGTCGTGTCCGGGCACTCGCTCGTCGAAGCTTACTCCGTACTGACGCGACTCCCGCGAACGCCAAAGATCACACCGGCCGAGGCGAAACAACTGCTCGACGTGAACGTCACATCCGTGGCGAAGATCGTGAGCCTCAGCGGAGCCGAGAACGTGGCGTTGCTCGACGAGATGGTGTCGCGGAATGTTGTCGGCGGTATGGTTTACGATGCGATCATCGCGCGGGCGGCGGAACTGGTTGGCGTGGACAGGCTCATCACCATCAACGAGAAACACTTCCTGGCGGTCTGGCCCGGCGGTGCCGCGCGAGTCCGATCACCTCTGACGAACGGCCCGCCGTGACTCCCACCCACTTCGCCGAATTCATGAGTGCTGATTGGCGCGGGCGGCGGCGCGATCCGCCTCGCGGGCGGCTTCCACCTCAGCCACCCAGGCGCGAGTGAACTCGTCGTCCGGGAACATGCCGACGACGGCCCGCCAGTCGGTCGGCTTCGGGCCCGCCGCCAGTTTTCGCTCCAGTTCGGCGACTCGCGCGGTCAGCGATTCCAGGGTACTTTCCGGCATGGTGGTTCCTCCGGTGGCGCCGGCACTTTAGCGTTCGCCGTCAGACTGTGGAAGGGCCTTCAGCAGTTCGCCAAATACCCCACCCGCACACCCGGCACCCCGCCCGAATGAATCCGAGTGGTTCGAGGG
>JBBRUO010000620.1:0-3623 GCA_038247725.1 Gemmatales bacterium | reverse complement strand
GTGCAGCCGCAAGGGGCGGAAGAGTGACGAGTTCTCGAAGTCGTGGACGATGCACGTGGCGGCGACGCGGTTCAGCTATTTCAGCTGCAACTTTTGCTGGTGTGTGCGGACCTTACGGTTGAAGGGCGAGGACGGTCGGTATCAGGCTCGAACGCCGGCGATGGCGGCCGGCCTGACCGACCACGTGTGGTCCATCGCCGAGTGGATCACCTTCCCCGCCGTACAATGCCAATAGGCCACCACCGGATTACGGACTCGCGGCCGACTGCCGCGAACGCCCCCGGTCCCTGCCGTGGACCGAGAGCGGATGGCGGGCCTTGTGGGCCGAAGCCGAGGTCGGCCGAGTGCGGCTTGCACGCGACGGGGGTCACGGTTTTGACGCCGGCGTCCTTGGTTCGCGAGGCGATGTGGTGGAGAAACTTGGCGGCGATGTCCACCGCGCACACGGTGCCCTTCTCCCCGACTTTTCAGTGAACAGGATCTCTTTCCGCGGGGGGAACACCGCGCGGCTCTCGCCTTCGAACGTCGCCGCGTCCTTCTTCACGTCCGGGTTCTGAACGGGTCGTTGATGCCGGGGCAGACCTACTTCTCCTGCGCGGTCCCGGCCGGGTGTCCGGAGGGGGACCCGCGCGAGGGTCCCGACCGCGGACCGTCGCGGACGCGTGGGGGGCTCCGAAACGAGGGGACGGGGCAGGCCTACACGACCGCGTCCGGGAACTTCGCCTTCCACTTCGCCTTCAGCGAGTCGTGGAAACGATCCTGGAAGGCGGCCGGCATCGGGTACGGCACGCCGGCCTGGTACAGCCGGATCGTGTGGCGGATGTTATCCACCACCAGTTGACACGGGTTGCAGCCGGTCAAATGCTCGGCGAACTCGCGGTACAGCGCGAGCGCCGAGGCGTCATCGATGACCTCGTTCAGCGCGGTCAGCAGTTCTTCGCAGGTCACGACTCGCCCTCCGAAGTGTGCGCGTGGTCCGGGAACACCCGCGTCGTGTCGTCGCCGAACTCCCGCGTCAGCCGCTCGCGGAGTTGGAGCCGCGCCCGCAGCAGGCGGATTTTCACGTTCGCCTCGCTGATGCCGACCGCCTCCGCCGTGTCCCGCGTGGACAGGCCCTCGATGTCCCGCAGGACGAACACCACCCGATGCCGGTCGTCCAACTCGGCGATGGTACGGTCGAGTTGCTCGCGGAGTTCGGCCCGTTCGAGCAGGGCCTCCGGCGGTTCCGACCACCGGGCGACGTATTGCGGGTGCGGGACACCGGCGAGCGTGTCCGCGGCGTCGAGCGAGACCGTTGGCAGGCCGCGCCGCTTCCGCAGCACCTTCAGGGCGAAGTTCGTGGCGATCCGCAGCACCCAGGTGGCGACCGCCGACTCGCCCCGAAACGTCTCCAGGTGTTCGATGACGCTGAGGAACGTCTGCTGGACGACGTCCTCGGCGTCCTGGGACTGTCCGACGATCCGGTACGCCACCCCGTACACCCGCGCCTGCAACCGGCCGACCAGCGCCTCGAACGCGGCGTAGTCGCCCGTCTGCGCGCGGTGGAGCAGGGGCAGGTCGTCCGCCGAGTCGCCGGGTGGATGGGGTTCGGGTGTCATGCGCTGCGTCTGCGGCGGGTGTCGGACCGAACGACATCTTAGCCGCCGCCGGTCCCCTCGGCCCCGCTTCCCGGCCGCGCCCGGTGCCGGACGAGCCAGAACACCAACGCGACCAGCCCGGCATTCAGGGCGAAAAACGCCACGAACACGACGAACCCGCCCCGCCCGAACGCCGCGGCGTGGATCGGGACCAGCGCCGCGAACCGGTCCGGCCCGAGCGCCGCGATGCGGACGGCCTCGCGGCACACCGTCATGCCGCCGACGGTCAGGAGCACCCCCGCGGTCGGCACGATCAGCCGACGGGCCTGGAACTGAGTGCCGCGGGCGACCCACAGCCAGCCGATCACCTGGAGGGCGACCCCGAGACTCGCCGCGACGAAGTACGGGGTGGCGAGTGGGGAAACGAACGCCGCCCGGGTGTCCGCGTCCGCGACCCCGGCGTACCACGCCGTCGCCCCTCCGACCAGGGCCAACCCGGCCCCGGCGACCGCCGCCAACCGCCTCGGCTGACCGACCCCGTGGTACCACAACTGCCATCCCAGAATGACGGCCATCGTCGGCACCGACCCGACCGCCCACATCAGCAGGCGGGGGAGCAACTGCGGCTCGGTGTAGAGTTGCGAGCCGGTGGCGTAGAACCGCCCCCAGAAGTCCGGCCCCCGGAGGCTGAGCAGGTGGTTCTCGGTCCACGAGTAGCCGGTGAAGGCGACCGCCGCGACGGGCACGGCGGCGACCACCCCCGTCACCCACCCGGACTGTCGGCCGAGCCACCCGGACTTCAGCAGGTACAGCGCGTAGAAGCCGATGATCAGGACCGGCAGGATGGCCATCCAGCGGTTGAACAGCAGCAGGTTCGCGGTGTAAAACTCCTGTTTGTACAGGATCTGGACGAACAGCAGCGGGGCGACGCCGGCGGTGATCGCCCCGGAGAGCATGAGCGGCATCCAGTCCTTCAGCAGCCGCACGCCGTCGCCGTCGCGCGCCCGTCCGCCGACCAGGTACGCGGCGGCGACCGTGGCAGTGCCGGCGAGGACGTAGTTCATGAACACGACGTGGATGACCAGGGTCACGACGTAGACGGTCAGATAGAAGGCGGTCGGCAGTGGGAGGCCGAACGGGAACGCGGTGTCCATTAGCGGCCTCCTTTGTCGGTCGCGGACGGCAGGCGGGCGGGATTCGGCCCGGCGGCGTCGAGCCAGCCGCGGATGCGGGCCAGCCGCGCCGCGTAATCCGCCGCGTCCGCGGCCGTGTCCGGCCACGTCTTGGGGCGATCCTGTTGCAGCCATTCGATGAACTGCACGAGGCTCTCGAGTTCGACCGGGGTGCCGGCGAAGGGCGGCATGAACGGCTTCAGTTGCTGGAGCTTGGCGAAGTTCTGCCGCTTCATCTCGGGGTCCCACCCGCGCGTGAGGGCGGGCAGGGCGTTCACCCCGGCGGTGGTGTGGCAGACGCTGCATTGCTCGCGGAACACCAGCGCCCCGGTGCGAAGGTGCGGGTGCGGTTTCCCGTTCCGCTTCGGCAACTGGTCTTCGTTCCGGAGCGGGTACGGGTCGTACTCGGTCAGCCCGCGAAGGCGGAGGGCGGCCACCTGTTCGGGCTTCACCGCGTTCGAGTACAGCAGCTCCCGCATCGTGTACGGTTTCCGCACCCCTTCGCGGACGAACTCCCCGCCGCCCGTGGCGGCGAACGCGAGCAGGCAGAGGACGGACGCCGTCGCCCCGTTGATGTAAAGCCGCTGGCGGAGCAATCCGAGGAGGGCGTACCCGCCGACGAGGGCGGACGCGCCGACGGCGATCGTCAGCATCATCGTCATGGCGACCGACCCGCCGGTGACCCACTCCCGGCTGTCCGCCGGCATCGCCGCGAGGAACCAGACGCCGAGACCGGGCATGAGGACCATCGGGGCCATGAGCCACGCGGCGCGGTGGACGAGTTCCTCCCGCTGCTCGCGGGTGAACCCGGGGGCGAGGTTGATCAGCACCATCGCCACCAGCGCCGCGACCACCAGGGCGGCGACGGTGCGGT
>JBBRUO010000619.1:0-3624 GCA_038247725.1 Gemmatales bacterium | reverse complement strand
TCACCGCCGACTACTCGCAGGTCGAACTCCGCGTCGCGGCCGCCTTATCCGGCGACGAGGTCCTGGCCGACGTGTTCCGCCGGGGCGGTGACGCCCACGTCGCCACCGCCGCCGCCTTGCTCGGTGTTCGGCCCGAAGACATGGACGACAACGACCGGCAGTTGGGCAAGGCGGCGAACTTCGTCGTGATGTACGGCGGCGGCCCGAGCGCCCTGCTGGGTGCGGCCCGCCGGTTCGGGGTGCCGATGACGGCGGCGGACGCCGAGCGGCACCACGGTCGCCTGTTCGACGCGTACCGGGTGCTGATGGCGTGGTTACGCCGACAGGCGGACGGGCCGGCGGAGACCCGGAGCCGGCTCGGCCGGCGGCGGCTCGCGGTGGACTCGCCGACCGCGCGGATGAACAGCGCCATCCAGGCGACGGCCGCCGACGGCAGGAAGCGCGCGCTGGGCGAACTGTGGCGGACGCGAACGACGTGCCCGACGGCGGTGCCGGTGCTGGCCGTCCACGACGAGGTGGTGGTCGAGTGCGACGCGGCCGACGCCGGGGCGTGCCGGGCCTGGCTCGTGAAGGCGATGACCGACGGCATGCAGCCGCTGTGCGGTGACGTCCCGGTCGTCGTGAAAGCCGCCGCCGCCCCGACATGGGGCGGATGACCCCGGCCACCACCAGGAACTTCACGGTGAGCACCACCGTCGGCACGCATTCGCCCGCCACCGCAGAAGGATTCGAAGCCACGTACCGGTTTCCGAACCACAGCAGGAAATGGAAGTCGATTGGCCCTCCGCCACCGAAGAGGACGCTCGCGTCCGCGTTCCCCCCAGCAACGACCAGGTACCGAACCGTGACCGCGACTGAGACCAAAAACGTCACCTTCGACCAACGGTGCGAGATCGAGTACTGCGTATGGCTCTGGAGACCGAGATCCACGCCACCGTGGCCGAACTGCTGCGGACGCGGGCCCGCCGCGCGAACGGGTGCATGTCTGGCTACAGCCGCGACGTCCGGAACTCCAAACAGCTGTTCGGCACCCCGGTCGGTTGGTGCCGCGCCGGCGAGTACCGGGCCGAGGCCGAACTCCTGGCGACCGTGCGGGCTGACGACGCGGCTTGCGGATACCTGCACGCGTTGCTGCCCGAATGCCACAGCCGCGTCTGTCTGTGACCCACCCCGGACCCGCATGAGGCCGGTTCCCGATACCCACGAGATCACCATGATCGATACAGTAACGGCCGACGATCCGGTCCTCGTCGAACTTCGAGCCATCCGCGAGGCGCTCGCCACCCGCCAAGAGATCTCCGAACTCCTCGACAAGGCCCAACTGGCGGCCCTCACCGTACTCGGCGAATCCACCTTGGACAAACTTCGCGCGGCCGGGAAGTTCGGCCCTGCGGACATCCGCATCGGCGGGGCGCTCCGTTGGCTGCGGGAGGAAGTGGCCGCCTGGATCGTCCGGCCCGGCACCAGCGGGGAACTACTCGGTCGGGCCGCGTGGAAGCCCGTCTGGGCCGAGATCCAGCGTCGCACCGCCAAGCGGTGAGTGGCCTTCCCGGCACCATGCCGGACCGTTAGGTTCAACCCAGCCCCAAGCACGCCCCGCGGAGCCGCCCGTGGCCACGATCTTCCTGCCCACTCGCCCCCGCGCCCTCCCCGCCGGTGCGGTCCCGGTGACGCACCAAGGCCGTCCGGCGATCCGCTACAGGCGGCGCGGCGGGAAGGTCGTTCTCGCCTTCCTCACCGAGAACGGGACGAAGTGTTTGGTACCGTCCGAGACGTGGCACGCCCGGTACACCGACGCGAACGGGCACGCCGTCGTCGAACCCCTCTCGGAGAATAAGACGGCCGCCCAGCGGATGCTCGGCGACATCCTCAAGCGGGTCGCCGAGGAACGGGCCGGCGTCCGCACGCCCCAAACCGTCGCCGCCCGTCAACCGCTCGCCGATCGGCTCGCCGAATACCGCCGGCACCTGTCCGATGCCGAGGCCGTCCCCCGACACGCCGACCAGGCCGTCCGTCGCTGCCAGGTCGTGTTCGACGGGTGCCACTTCTTCCGCCTCGCCGATGTGGACGCCGGACCCGTCGAACGGTGGCTGGCCGACCGCCGCGCACTCCCCCGTGCCGGTGGCGGGTTCGGCCCGCAGACCAGCAATCACTACGTCACGTCACTGAAGGCGTTCGGCAACTGGCTGGTGGCGACGGACCGCGTCCCCGCCAACCCGTTCCGCCGCCTGACCAAGTTGAACGTCGAGACGGACACCCGGCACATCCGGCGGCCGCCCACGGACGAGGAACTGACCCGCCTGATCGCCGCCGCCGAGGTCGGCTCGCCGTACCGGAAGATGGCCGCCGCCGACCGCGCCCAGTTGTATTTCGTCGCCGTCATGACCGGCCTGCGGGCCGCCGAGTTGGACAGCCTCACCCCGGCCTCGTTCGACATGACGGCCGCCACCCCGACCGTCACCGTGGAGGCGAGGCGGTCGAAGCGGAAGAAGAAGGACAAACTCCCGCTCCACCCGGACCTCGCCCGCCGGATCGCCCCGTGGCTGGCGGAAAAGGGCAGAGACGCCCCCCTGTGGCCGGGGAAGTGGGCCAAGCAGTTCACCGCCGCGGCGATGCTGAAGAGGGACTTGGCGGCCGCCCGAGCGGTCTGGATCGACGAAGCGACCACGGGCGAGGACCGCGCCCGGCGGGAGGCGTCGGACTTCCTGGCCTACGAGGACGCAGGCGGCGGCAAGGCGGACTTTCACTCGCTCCGGCACCGGTTCATCACGTCCATGGTGAAGGCCGGGGTGTTACCCAAGGACGCCATGCAACTCGCCCGGCACAGCACCATCACGCTGACGATGGACCGGTACGCCCACGTCACATTCGACGAGATGGCCCTCGCCGTCGCCCGAATCCCCGCCTTAGCATCGTCGAGTGGTGTACTGAGTGGTGTACTGCCGGCGGAAGAACGGGTAGCAACCGATAGGACGGGTGAGGCAGTGAAGCCCCAAACAAGAACCCCCGCGGAGGTCACAGCATCCCTGGCATTTCCAGGGATTGAGGACTTCCGAGGGGGTTCTGGGAGCGGAGAGGGAGGGATTCGAAGTGCGGTTTGCCGCAAGTCGAGTCCCTGCTGGAGGTAGGAGCACTAAGTGGCATAACCAAAGCGACTTGTGGCTCGTCGAGGTAGCGCGATAGGTGTCAGGAATTCTCAGGAACGGTCACTGGGATTGGCACACTGTGCCAATCTTCGATCGGTGAAGGCACCCCCGCTCGGGAGGTGTTTCGTGCTTCGCAAGCAGATCGTCATCTACACCCGCTACTCCTCCGACATGCAGCGGCCCGACAGCTGCGCCGACCAGGAGCGAGAAGTCCGCGCCGGCCTCGCCAAGATGGGCATCGACGCGACCGACGCGCTCGTCCTCAAGGACGAGGCGGTCTCCGGCACCAAGACCGCCCGAGACGGCTTCCAGCAACTGGACCGGATGGTCACGCGTCGGGAGGTGGCGGTCCTCGCCGTGGACGACCAGTCCCGGCTCAGTCGGGGCGACAACGCTTTCCCATTCATCAAGGACCTGGCGTTCGCCGGCGGCCGGTTCGTCAGCACCGGGGAGGGCATCGACACCGCCATCCCCGGCT
>JBBRUO010000618.1:0-3644 GCA_038247725.1 Gemmatales bacterium | reverse complement strand
TTCATCCGCGTGAACGGGGCCTGTCCCTTGCGGCCGTAGCCCTTCGGGTTCTCGCCGTTGGCCATCTTCAGTCCGCCGAGAACCTCCGTGCCGTTCGGCAGTTTGCCGGTGATGCGCATGTCATCCACGGTGGTGCCCCGCAGTTTCACGTACAGCGTCTGCCCGCCGATGACGTTGCCACTGCCGGGCATGATGTTCGCGGTGGTGACGCCGCCGGCGGTGGCCATGCGGATGCCGGGGTCGTTCGGGTTGATGGAGTCGAGCGCCCGCACGCCCGGTTGCACCGGGCCGGATCCCTCGTTGCCGTCGGACCCGCCGGCCGGCTTGGAAAACAGCCCGATGTGCGAGTGCGTGTCCACGAGACCGGGAATGACTGTCGCGCCCTTGAGGTCGATCACCTCGGCCCCGTCCGGGATTTTCACGTCCGCCCGCGGCCCGACGGCGACGATCTTCCCGCCGGAGACGACGAGCCGGCCGTTCGGGATGGGCTTCTCCGCCGTGGCGGTGTCCAGGGTGGCGTTGTCGAAAACGCGGACCGGTTCGGCCTTCGGCTGCGCGGGCAGCGCGGCGAACAGGGCCACGAGGAGGAAGACCGGGAGGGCGAAGCGCATGTTCGTCTCGGGGTGGAAGGCGGGGGGAATTCTCGAAAGCTACACAATTGCAATCGCGTGGGACAGGGGTATAGTCGAGCGGGGGCCATCGCCCCCACCACGTCCGATGTTCCGTTCACGCATTCTCCGATAGGAGCAGACCGATGTTCAAGATGCAACGGGTCCACATCTTCCAGGCCGACGTGGAAGACAAGCCGGGCGGGACGGCGGCCAAACTGAAGGCACTGGCGGCGGCCGGGGCGCACCTGGAATACGTCACCAGCGAGCGGTCGGGCAAGCCCGGCGTCGGCCTCTTGCTGGTGGCCCCGCGCCAAGTGAAAGGGGAGATGGAACTGGTGAAGCAGACCGGCTTCCACGAGGTGCAGGAGCCGATCGTCATGCGGTTCGAGGGGGACGACACCAGCGGGCTGGGCAGCCGGGTGACGCTCGCCTGGGAGTCGGCCGGCATCAACCTGCACGGGCTGACGATGGCGGTGGTGGCCGGCAAGTTCGTCGGGTACGCCACCTTCGACCAGGCCGACGACGCCAACAAAGCCGCCGTGCTGCTGTCCGAGATGGGCAGCCAGGGGTAATCGCTGGCTCGCAAGAGCTAACCACGGAGACACAGGGGCACAGAGAAAATAAGAGAAAAGAGAGCTTTCAAGAACTCGGTCTTTCTTGTCTTCTCTGTGTCTCTGTGGTTAGTCTTCGGAATTCTTCCCGTCCTCCGCGATGGGCGGCAGGCCGAGTTTCCGCAAGTAAATGCCTTCCTTCCGCCGCATCTCGGCCGCGCCGGCGTCCGTCTTGTCCTCGTACCCGCGGAGGTGCAGGCAGCCGTGGATGACGTACAGGCACAACTCCGCCTGCACGTCGTGCCCCCGCTCCTCGGCCGCCGCTTTCGCCACCCCCGCGCCCAGCGCGATGTCGGCTTCCACCTTCTTCGCAGTCGGCTCCGAGTACGCGAAGCAGAGCACGTCCGTCGGCTCGTCGTGGTCCAGGTGCCGCTTGTTCATGGCGTGGATGGTGGCGTCGTCGAACAGGGCGACGGTGACTTTGCCCGCCGACACGCCTTCGCCTTCGAGGACGATGCGCGCGGCCGCCTTGAGCGCGGCGAAGTCGGGTTCGATCAACTCTTGCTGGTTCTTGATGCTGATGGAGATCATCCGGGGATTGTAGCCGGCCGGCGGTTGCCCGCCCCGTCGGTTCCGGGTACAACTGGAATCACATTCGGATGGAGGTTGGTGTCGGGTTCGGGTTTAGCGTTCCGCTTCGGCGGAGGGGCGATGTTGCGTCGCCCTCGCGCATGGGCAACCATGCTCCCCAGCGACGGCTGTTCCAGTTCCGCTATCGGCGATCGCCGCCGGCCGCAGGAACTAGGCTGGAACAACCTCGTGGATCGTGGCTCTAGTTCCTGCGGCCGGCGTCGATCGCCGGCGGAACCGTGAGCCTTCGGTGTTCCAGGTCGAGAAGTAGACCCAACCCGTACCGCCCTCCACTCCGAATGTGTCTGCCACGATTGCCGACGCTCACATCAGGCGACGCCGCACCGGCCGTGCCGGGGCAGGCATTCACGTCCCGACGGCGACCGCTCCCCGATCCCGGAATCGCCAGGAACAGTTGCCACATCGCGTTCCGTCCGATGGCGCGGGTTCCTCGACACGGCCACTCCTGCGTCTACCGACGTGGCACCACGCGGGCGGGGGTGGTAAACCTACTCCCGTCGTATCCGTTGCCTTCGGAGTGGTCGCCGTGCCGGACACCTGGGCGCTCGTCGTCGCCGTCGAAAAACCCCTGCACCCGTCGTTCCCCCACCTGCCCTACGGCGAGGCCGGGGCGAAGGCGGTCTCCGACGCGCTCGCGGCCAGCGGCGTGGCGAAGGGCCGGCAATTCGTCTTGCTCGGCCAGAACGCCACCAAATCGGTCGTCCAGTCTCGCCTGCGGAAGCTGAAAAAGGCCGCGAAGAAAGGCGACACCGTGTTGGCGTGGGTCGCCGGGCGGGGGTACTCCAAGGGCGGTCGTGGGGCCATCGGCTGTTGGGACACGCTGCCGGACGACTTGATCGACACGTCGCTGCCCGTCGCGGAACTGGTCTCCGAGTTAACGGCCGCCAAAGCCGCGAACGTCGTGGTGTTCCTCGACGTGGGCCGCACGGCACTGACAGGTGACTGTCACCCGCCGGGGGCGGAACCGGCGCTCGACGGGGAGGAACTGCACGCCCTGTTCGCCGACCACCCGAAGGCCGCGTGCCTGGTCAGTTGCGACCCGGACGAGGAGTCCCTGTGGGCGGCGGCGGTGAAGGCCGGGGCGTGGGCGCACCTGATCGCCGAGGGGTTGGCCGGCCGCGCGGTGAAGGCGGCGAACAAGGCCGGCGTCGTCACGGCCGCGTCGTTGCACCACTACGCGGCGGACGAACTTCCCCGCTTACTCCGGAAGCACTTCGACGGCGGCGTGTCGCAAACCCCCGTGCTATTCGGCGAGCAGAACGGGGCGCTGACGGTGCTGGATCTGTCGGCGGTGTTGGGCGGCGCGGCGGCGGGCGGGCTGCTGGATTCCGACCGCCTCCGCCGGGTGATGTTCCGCGCCGACAGTTCCACCAAGGTGAAGGACTTGCGCGGGTTCCGGAAGTCGTTCCAGATCCCCGACTTCGCCGGCCCGTCGTCCCGCAAGTTCATCGCCAAGTGCGCCACCGACGACATCCGCGCCGACGTGGACGCCGTGTACGAGGCCGCCCGCGCGCACCTCGGCTACAAGCGGAAGGACGTGGACACCACCGCCGGACAAGACGGGTTCGGGTCGTTGCGGTCGCCGGACTTCGAGTACACGGTGACGGCCACGCTGGACAAAACCGACCCGACGCGGGTGACGTGGCGGCGGGAACTCGGTCAGTTGGCCGACGCCGGGTTCGTCCGTGGGGTCGGGTTCGAGGCGGTGTTCAGCAGCACTTTCGACCAACTCGCGTTCGAGTTCGCCAAGCCGGTGGACGTGGAAGCCCTCATCGACAAGCTGGAGGACGACACCCCAGCCGGCGTGACGTTACACGTCGAGAGCGACGGC
>JBBRUO010000617.1:0-3657 GCA_038247725.1 Gemmatales bacterium | reverse complement strand
CGGAGGGGAACGAGGCCCGACGGCGTTCCACTCCGGGGCCGGTGGAGATCGGCTGTCGGGCCTCGTTCCCCTCCGGGGAACTTCGACCGCGACCGACATTACCCCTCCGTGCCGCCCTGCGCCAGCAGGATTTCCCGGAACGCCTCGACCGCGTGCGGGAACAGGTCCGCCCCCGTCACGCCGCCGGTCGGGCCGCCCCCGCGGAGGTGCGGCTCCAACACCGCGAACCCGTGGTACAGTTGCTTCACCGCGTCGCGGACGCTGTAGAACAGGTGGCCGTCGCCGTGGCCCGCCAGCACCCCGTGCCCGTGCCCGTCTTCGCCCGGCGTCGGCTTCTTCCAGTCCTTGATGTGGAAGTGGGTGGTGAAGTCCTTGGTCAGGTCCCACCCCTTCAGCGGGTCGTACCCGCAGAACACCCAGTTGGCGGCGTCGTAGGCGGCCCGCAGGGATTCGCTGTTCACGCTCGCCAGCAGGTCCGCCACCCGCTCCGGCTGGTCGCCGAAGATGCGGTGCTCGTTCTCGTGCAGCAGCGTCACCCCGGCCTTCTCGGCCAGTTCGGTCTTCACCCGCATCCGGCGGATGACCTCCTCCCGCCACGGTGTCCAGTCGTTCGCCCACCCGGTTTCCGGCGGGTAGTAACTGAACACGCGGATGCGCGGGCACTCGAACTCGGCGGCCACCTGGAGGGCCTTCTTGAACAGGTCCAGGTGCGGCTCGAACGGCGCGTCGATGGCGGACTTGCCGACCGGTGAGCCGATGGCGGACAGGCCGAACCCCTCGCCGTCCAACAGGGTCTTGAACTCGCGGAGCTGCGCGTCGGACAGCTTCAGCACGTTCGTCTTGTGGATCGACCGGAACTCGATGTGCTGGATGTCGCACTGCTGGAGGACGGCGATCTGCTCCCGCGGGTCGGGCGAGATCTCGTCGGCGAACGCGGACAGGATGAACATGGGGTGGGGCCTCGGGTGGTGATGGGGTTGATGTACGGCCGACCGCCGGTCGCATCAACTCGCCGCCACGACCGCCATTCTCCGTTCGCCCCCGCGCCGGTAGAATTCCCCTCACACGGCCTCCCACCACCGCAGGATATGCCCGATGGCGGCGAAAGCGCAACCCCAGCCGGAAGACCTGTCCCTGACCGACCTGCAAGGCGAGGCCGAGGACCTCCGCAAGCGGATCAACCTGTTCCGCACGTCGCTCGGCCGCTTCTTCGTGAACAAGCAGGAGATCATCGACCTGATGGTCGTGGCCGCGCTGGCCCAGGAGCCGCTGCTGCTGGTCGGGCCGCCGGGCACCGCCAAGTCCGACCTCGTGCTGAAGTTCAAGGACGCCCTCGGCATGGCCGAGACGGACTACTTCGAGTACATGCTGACGCGGTTCACCGAGCCGTCCGAAATCATCGGGGCCATCGACATCGGGTTGCTCCGCGAGGGCAAATACATCCGCCGCAAGGAGGGCAAGTTGCCGTCCGCGAAGCTGGTATTCCTGGACGAAATCTTCAAGTCGAACTCGGCCATCCTGAACATCCTGCTGACCATCATCAACGAGAAGAAGTTCTACCAGGACGGGGTGCCGGAGCCGGTGCCGCTGCGGGTGTTGTTCGCCGCGACGAACGAAATCCCGGAGCAGGGCGAACTGGCGGCGCTCAAGGACCGGTTCGTGCTGAAGGTGCTCAGCCGGCCGGTGCAGGACGACTACTTTCAGGAGTTGATCGACGCCGGCCTGCGGGGCGAGGCGAACAAGGGGTTGAACCAGAAGCCGTGGGCCGAGGGGCACGCCAGCCTGACCGACTTCCTCAAGGTGAACCGCTACCTGACGCACCTGTTCTCCAGGACCACCACCGACGTGCGCGGGGACGAGAAGAACGACCGCGACGTGTTCTTCCCGCCGGACGTGTTCCGCGAGTTCCAGCGGCTGGTGAAGGCGCTCATCCGCGAAGACAAGATCTTCATCAGCGACCGCAAACTGGTGAAACTGTACAAGCTGTTCCGGGTGCGGGCGTGGCTCTTGTCCGGTGGCACCGTCAGCCGGGATGATTTGCGGTTGCTGGCGTACCTGGGCGAGACGCACCAGGAGATCGACCACCTCCGGGAGAAGGTGCCGCAACTGCTGGGCGACTCGGCGTGAGGCGGTAATGGGCAGCGTACTTCTTTTCGGCGTCGGATACCTTGCTGTTGACACAGGCAGTCGAGAAAGAGCGAAAAATCGCCGATCTCCTCGTTTTTTAATTGACAAACCTGGGGGGCAGTAATCTCGACACGGGCAGTTCATGAGCGATAGTTTCGACTCGCTGCCTCACCCCAAGAGCATCAGCCATGCGTCGCCAACTGGAACTCGCCTTCACGATTCTGGCCGTCTTGGTGGGGGCGGGCATCCAATCCGCGTTCGCTCAGCCCGTGCCCGATCCGATCCCGATCCCCCCTATCTGCGCGCCGGCTGTGCCGACCATCGCGTTCACCGAGGCCCCGACCGCGAATAACATGTAGCAAGTGACCTCGAAGATCAAGTGGACCAACAGCGTTGGTATCACCAAGGTGAAGGTGGAGATGTTCAAGGAAGGGCAACGGTGCGGTTTTCAACGTCAAAATCGGCGAGCAAGTCATTAACACTACGCAGGTGGACGGCGACACGGTGAACATGCTATTCGCCGATCCGGCACAAGCGGCAAACACGAAAGTCAAGATGGTCATCACCAGTTACGACGGGACAGGCACAGTCATCAAGACCGCGACCAGTGGCGAATTGAATCTGCCGTAATAGTCTGGAACAACTCGTGGCCGTTCACCCGGCTCATCACGCAAGGAGGTTGTCATGAGGCGTGGTTTTACCCTCTTGGAGCTAATCGTCGTGGTGGCGGTCATCGCCATCCTTGTCGGGCTCCTGCTCCCGGCGATCCAGAAGGTGCGAGAGTCCGCGCTCCGACTGAAAGTCCGGAATCAAGTCAAGCAAATCACACTCGCCACGCACAACTACCTGTCCGCTAATGACGGGGCCGTGCCGGGCTGGGGGGTGTTTCGTCTGGATCAACTCCCGCCCAATCCTCGCTCGACAGATCTTCCACGCTCCCCTGGATTATTTAGACCCATTCTACCCTATCTGGAAGGTGATATCGCGAGGTATCCACGCCCATACGACCCAAGCTTCACTGTCAAGTTATACGTCGGCGCGGCCGACAACTCGTACGACCCGTCCAAACCAGGCGACATTAGTTTTGCGTCGAACTTTCAATCCCTCCGGATGGGAATGAACCTACAGAATTCGTGCCCGGACGGTCTGTCGAACACGATTTTCCTAGTCGAGCGGTACGCACGCTGCTCGTCAGTTCAGATCGGCGACACGACGAAGATCGACTACCAGATCGGCTTTCATCAAAAGCTGAATGCGTGGGGTGGACCCGTGGTTTACCGCAATCCCTTCGCCCATCGAGCAACGTTCGCCGACCCAACTTATGACGATGTCCTGCCCGTCACCGACCCGAATACCGGCCGAACCGGGCCGTCTGTTGCCGGTGTGACGTTCCAGAACCGACCTCCGCTCGACGGGTGCGATTATCGCGTACCGCAATCGACACTGAACGGGCTGACGTGCGCGATGATGGATGGCAGCGTTCGGTCAATCCGGTCTTCCGTCGATCCCGGGCTGTTCTGGTCGGCCGTT
>JBBRUO010000616.1:0-3681 GCA_038247725.1 Gemmatales bacterium | reverse complement strand
CCGAGGGCGGTGGGGCGGACGCCGAAGGTGCGTTGGACCTTCTCGAGGGTGGTGAACTCCCGGATGCCGCGGAGACTGGTGACGGTCGGGTTGAAGTAGTACAGCAGGAGGAGTTGGGCGTACTGGTCGAAGAACAGTCGTCGGTTGCCGGCGGTGTCGCGTTTGGTGCCGGCCGGACGCAACGGGGCGAGCAACCCGTCCAGTTGGTCGAAGTACTTGAACCCGGCCAGCGGGCGGGTGGGGGCGGACGCCATGGGAAACCCTCGCGGATCACCCCACACTAACCCGACCCCATCCGCGGCGCAAGTCCCGTGCCGAACAGTATTGGCTTCAGGTTCGGTAAATCCGGCAAATCCGCCGATAGGGCGAGCAGCTCGCGATGAAGGTCGGGGGCGTGAACGGCCGCGAGCGAGAGGATTCTCATGAGCCGACCCCGCCAAACGACGTACTGCGGGTCATTCAAATCGAGGAGTCGAATGACCCGGCGGGCGGGTGGCGTGACCGGCTCCAGTCGGCCGTCAAGATGGACGCGAACGGCCGAACTCGTCAACGCGACGCACGGATCGGGAACGAGTCCCGCACCTTTGGCCGAATTGCAGGCCGAACAACTGTAGCGGAGGTTCTCGTAGTCCGTCGCCACTTCGGGGTGGGTGACCACGGGCCGCCAGTGTTCGACCTCAAACACGCTGGTGTCGGGTTCCCACACTTCCCGGCGAAGGCAGTAGACGCAGCGGAACTCGTACTCATCGCGGAGCCACGGGCGATAACGCGCCACGTCCAGGTATCCCGTCGGGCCGTGTCGCCGGACGTGGGGCGTGTCCGGGTACTCGAACGGAATCACGAGGGCACCCGCGCGGCCTTCCGCGCCAGTTCCTCAAGGAGTTCCCGTGTCTCGGCCAGCGGGAGCGGGGCGATGCGGCGGCGGTGGCGGCGGAATTCGGCTTGGAGTCGCTCTAACTCGTCCGCGTCGGCGGCGGAGATCGATCCGTCCAGTTCGCAATCGATTAACTCGAACCGACGGGCATTCTTCGCTTCGCTCCATTCCTCCGCGCGTTCGCCGGGAGTCACTGATCGCAACTTCAGGAGCGGTTGGCCCTGCCACTCCACCACGGTTTCCTCTCCCGCCGGGAGAGCGAGCAGGAAACGCTTCACGTCGTCGGTTTGTGCTTCGAGAGTGAGGTGAGGCATCGTCGTCGTTCCTCGCAACTGGGTTCCGGTACTATACCCGAACGGCCGTCACTTCCGCACTTCCGGGATGATGCCGGCTTTGGCCATGCCGTCCAGCACGAACTGCACGGCGATGCCGGCCAGCACCAGCCCCAGGATGCGACCGAGGACGTGAATGCCGGTGGTGCCCAGCCGCCGCTGGATCGGCTCGGCCAGCCGGAACATGACGTAGGTGATGCCGCACGTCAGCACGATGGCGGCGTACACGGTGCCCATCTGGAACCACCCGTCGGCCTTCGCCATCAGCACCGTCACCGTGCTGAGGGTGGCCGGGCCGGCGATGAACGGGATGGCCAGCGGAGTAATGGCCACGTCCGACGCGGCGGCCGACTCCTTCATCTCCTCCGGGTCTTCCTGCGTCGTCCGCTGGGCGCGGATCATGTCCAGCGCGACGACGAACAGGATGATCCCGCCGGCGATCTGGAACGCCGGCAGAGTCAGGCCGAGGTGCTGGAACAAGTACGTCCCGATAGCCCCGAACGCCGACAGGGTGAGGCACGCCACGACGCACGCGGTGCGGGCCGTCCGCTTTCGCCGCTCCGCGCCGTACCGGGCGGTCAGCGCGAGGTACGGCGGGATGTTGCCCGGCGGGTCGGCCAGGAACAGGATGGACACGAACGCGGTGGTGGCGAAGTCGAGCATGGGTCACGGCGTCCAGTCGTGGTCCGGGCCGACGGTCGCGCAGAATTCGGCCAGCAACTTCGCGGCGTGGGTCAGGTCGTCCAGGTGGATCACTTCCACCGGCGAGTGCATGTATCGGTTCGGGATGCCGATCAGCCCGACGGCCACGCCCGCCCGGCTGATTTGCATGGCGTTGGCGTCGGTGCCGGTCGCCCGCGGCGCGCCCCGCACCTGCACCGGGATGTCGTGCGCCTTCGCCGTGGCTTCGAGCAGCGAGAAGACCTTCGGGTGGATGTTCGGCCCGCGGTAGATCACCGGCCCGCCGCCGCACTTGATCTCGCCGAGCAGCTTCTTGTCGCCGCTGGGCGTGTCGGTGGCGTGGCACACGTCCACGGCGATGCCGACGTGCGGGTCGAGCGAATAGGTGGCGGTCGTCGCCCCGCGCAGGCCGATCTCCTCCGCGACCGTGGACACCGCCGTCACCGCCGCTTGCGTGGTGCGGCCGGCCAGCAGCCGCACCGCTTCGGTGACGACCCACACACCGACCTTGTCGTCCATCGCCGGGGAGGCGGCCAGGTTGTTGCGGAGTGGGGTATAGCCGAGTCTGAACGTCACCACGTCGCCGGGCTTCACCAGTTGCTCGGCTTCCTCCTTGGTCTTGCACCCGATGTCGATCCAGATGTCGGTGAACTCGGGCACCTTCTTCCGCTCGTCGGGCGTCAGCAGGTGGATGGCCTTGCGGGCGATGACGCCGTGGACGGGGCCGGTCGCGGTCCACACGGTCAGGTACTGGCCGAGCAGGATCTGCACGTCCCACCCGCCGATGGGCTGGACGTACAGGTAGCCGTCGCCGTCGATGTGCTGCACCATCAGGCCGATCTGGTCGCAGTGGCCGGCCAGCATGACACGCGGGGCGTCGGTGGAGGAGCCGTCCGCGGCGTGGGTGGCGAACACGTTCCCGTGGGTGTCGGTGCGGAGGGCGGCGGCGTCCCGCAGGTAGTCGCGGACGACGGCCTGGATCGCCTGTTCGGACCCGGACGGGCTGGGGGTTTCGAGTAGCTTCTTCAAGTAGCCGAGGCCGAGGTCATCCATTGCGAACACCGTGGAATCGAAGGGGAACCGCTAGTGTGCGGGCGGCCACGACCCGCGACAAGGGCGGGCGTGTTGGAGTCAGGGCCGACTGTCCGACAACGGCATCCACTTTTCTTGGCAATCCGACTGGGTGCCCGTTGCGTGTGCGTCGAGGCCGTCCGAACGCATGGAGAAGCAGGACCCGTTGGGCTTGTCGAGCGTCCACAACACATCATCGTCCGCCCCCCGGAAGCGCTTCACCACCCGCGGCCCGCCCAGATCGAACGACACCCGCGTCTACCCCGGCCACGGCCCCGTCACCACCGTCGATCTGGAGAAACTGAGCAACCCCTTCGTGGGCACGGAGTGGTAGGGGTGGGTTGCAGTCGTCTCACTGAAACCCACACCCTCCGCGAGACGACTGCGCAAGATGAGACGACTCAGGCCCACCAACGACTTGCGGCCGAGAACAATACTGGGGAAGAATGACAGGAACGCCGGACAACGCTAGAAAGTTGAAAATGCCTGCCAACCGCCGGCGAATACCACCGGAACGCCGCCTCGCGTTCCCCGATGCTCGGTTCCCCATCGAACGGAGTTCCCATGACCCGTCTACTTCCCCTGCGGGCGTTCTTCTCCCTCACCCTCCTCGTTCTCGCCGTCGATCCGCCGCCGGCAAACGCCCAACTCAAGGAAGCGGTGGTCGAGATCGGTAAGATCGTCGGCAAAGAGGTGCTGGGGTTCCTCGTCAAGGAAGGTCTG
>JBBRUO010000615.1:0-3706 GCA_038247725.1 Gemmatales bacterium | reverse complement strand
GTGGCCGTTCGACCGCCCGTGGACGTGCCGGTGCATGCGGAAGCCGCAGTTCGCCCCGCTCATCACCAGCGTTCACCCGCAACTGTCGCAGGGCTTCACCCAGTCGGGCATTCTGATCGTGATGGGCGACGGCAGCGTCCGGTCCGTCAGTTCGTCCTGCACCGACGAGACGTGGGTGGCGATCGAGACGCCCGATTTCGGCGAGGTCATTCAGCCCGACTAACTCCCGCCCGCCCGGCCCGGACCCAATCGGTTCGGGCCGGCTCGTTTCCATTTGAGGGCCAACCGATGCGACGGTGGTCACTGTTCCTCCCGCTCGTCTGCGCCATCGCTTTCGGTTGTGGCCGACCCGCCACGCCCGCACTGCTGCCGGGGGACGTGGGCCGGCTGGAAGTGTCGTTCGCCCCCAAAGCCCCGTGGGAAGCGGGCGCGAAGGTGGCCATCGGGATGATGATTCGGGTCGAACGGCCCGGCGGTGAAGGCCATTACTTGAACGACCAGGATGTCGTGATTGAACGGGCGGAGATGCGCGTGAAGGTGACGTTTTTGGCCGGCGAGATCGTCGTGGGCGAGCCGATGGACGTGCCCTACGTCCACGACTGTTGAGGGGACGGCCGTTTTCTCGCCTCGGTCGAGGCGAAGATCGAGGTTCCGCCCGGTGCCACCCGTGCTCGCATCGAGTCTCGTTTTGGCTACCTGGCGGAGGGTGTGACGTTCCTGCCGGACACCACGAACGTGACGATCACCCCACCCGCCGAGTGAGCGTCACGGCATGGGGTTGAAGACGACCTTCGCAGGCGGACCGAGAGTCACGTCGTAGACGACGTTCTCGGTCCGTTCTTTTCCTTTCCGATTCTGAACGGTGAGGCGAACGGGACACCGGACCACTCCTGCCGCGTCCACGTATTGGGCGGTGCCGATTTCAAAAGAAATCAGCTTCTGCCCGGCGTTCCAAAGTGCTTCGTGAAACTCGACGGGCGGCGTCAAGGACTTCACGGCGTCCGGCTTGCCGCCGGCTTGCCAGGCGTCGAGCGCGCGCTGAACGTGTCCCTTGGCCTCATCCACTTTGGCCGCCGGGAATCCACAGCCCGCGACGCAAACGAAGGCAATGCCGATCACCCACCGCATATTCATTTGAAGTCCTCGCGCGAACAAGCCAGTTCAGATCATGATATTCGACGAGTGATTCGCGGGCGAACCGAACCGCTGCCTCGCCGAAAAGGTTCCTTCGCGGTGCAAGCAGCGGGGCGGTTTGGTACTGTGTTCACCAGTCGCACCCCGCTCGGCTTTTCCCACCGCGAGGCCACTGATGCCACCCCTCTCCCGCCGCCGCTTCCTCGCCACGTCCGCCGTGGCCCTGACCGCCGCCGAGTACGCGGGGGCCGCCGACCAGCCGAACGAGCGGGTCCGCGTCGCCGTCATGGGCGGGCGGATTCGCGGCAAGTTCCACCTGTCCGCCTTCGGACAGCAGCCGAACACGACAGTCACGCACCTCGTCGAACCGGACGCCAACCTGATCCCCGACGCGCTGAAGGTGTACGCCAAGCACCAGAAGAACACGCCGGCCGTCGAACCGGACATCCGCAAGCTACTGGAACTCCCCGACGTGGATGTGCTCGTGGTCGCGGCCCCGGACCACTGGCACGCGCTGGCGACGGTGTGGGCGTGCGCCGCCGGCAAGCACGTCTACTGCGAGAAACCGGCCTCGCACAACCTGATCGAAGGCCGGCGGATGGTGGACGCCGCCCGCAAACACAAGCGGGTGGTGCAGATCGGCACGCAGCGCCGCAGCGCCGCACACGTCATCGCCGCCCGCGAGTTCGTGGCCGCCGGCAAACTCGGCAAGATACCGTTCGCCCGCTCCTGGATCGCCGGCAACCGGAAGCCCATCGGTACCACCAAGGCGACCCCGATCCCGAAAGGGGTGGACTTCGACCTGTGGCGCGGTCCGGCCGCGATGGTGCCCTTCCACGCCAACCGCTTCCATTACAACTGGCACTGGTTCTGGGACATGGGCACCGGCGAGATCGGCAACAACGGCATCCACGGCCTGGACGTGGCGCGGTACGTCCTCGGCCTGGACGCCCCGACCCGCGTCACGGCCAGCGGCGGCAAGTACGTCTTCGATGACGACCAGCAGACGCCGGACACGATGCTCGCGGCGTTCGACTTCCCCGGCTGCACGGTAGCGTGGGAACACCGCACTTGGTCGAAGAACGACGCCGACCTAGAGGGCGAGTCGTTCGGCATCTCGCTACACGGAGAGAAGGGGACGATGATCTTCGACTCAAAGGGCTGGCACGTCCGCGGCATGGACGGCGTGACGGAGAAGGCCGTCGGCGGGTTCGACACGGGGCACGTCAAGAACTTCCTCGACACCATCCGGGGCGACGCCAAGCTGACCGCCGACGTGGAGGAAGGGCACAAGAGTACGCGACTGTGTCACCTGGGCAATATCGCCTTCCGCGTCGGCCGGGTCGTCAACTTCGACGGCAAGACCGAAACGATCACCGGCGACAAGGAAGCGACGGCGCTGCTCGGTCGCGAGTACCGCAAGGGGTTCGAGTTGCCGGCGGTGTGAGGGTGTTGGCGAAGAGCCGGCCTGACGGCCGGTGGCGAGGGACGTGGTTACGAAAATCGCAAGTGGATTGATTCAACCACCCCCCTCGTTGCCGGCCGTAAGGCCGGCTCTGCCCTTCCACGAATGCAAAGCGATAGAAATCTCACCTGAACGCTTGGCGCGTGCCCGCCCGTCCACTACCATCGGCGCGACCACTCCCATCGGAGTTACTCCCATGGCTCATCGTCGATCCGTTCTGGGCGTGCATTTGTGCTGGGGCACCTACGGCTTCTGGCTGCCGAATGACCCGCGCGGCTCCGGCTCGAGCGAGGTCTGGGGTGAGAACCTGAAACCCTTCGGCGAAGCGACCTTTTTGCCGGATCGGAAGCGATCCCGTGCCCGCCAGGGGCACGACTGGCAACGCCGATTCGCAGCCAAAAAAGCACTCGTGCGGCCGGCGGTTCTCTTCGATGGTTATCAGGCGAAGTGCGCGGCCACGGCGTTCGGCGCGTGTCTGACGAGCCTGGATATCTCGTGCTGGGCGTGTGTGGTACTACCAGACCACGTGCACCTCGTCGTCGGGCCGAGCCGCATGCACGGTGACGAGTTGACCGCCGAACTCAAGCGATGGGCGACGCGGGCGCTGGTGGCGGACGGGTTGCATCCGTTCCAACGTGAGCAGGACGAGACGGGGCGCGTGCCGAAGTGCTGGCAAGTGAACGGTTGGCCGGTCTGGAAGTACACTCCGGACGGAGTACGGCAGGCGATCCGGTATGTCGAAGACAACCCGCTGAAGGAAGGCAAACGACGGCAAGTGTGGCCGTTCGTGGTGCCGTACCCCAAAGCTGGAGAAAGGCCGGCCTGACGGCTGGCGACGAGGCGGAGTTGCAGGTCTTCCACTTGTGGATTGGTTCAACTACCCCATCGTCGCCGGCCGTCCGGCCGGCCCTCCTCCCGATCCCCTCTCTTTGTCAATCCCCGTCGATCACCCGGAGGGTGAAGTCGCCGGCCCCGCGCCGCGACGAGATGCCGACCGTGTACCGCCCGGTCTGCGGCAGTTTCACCGCCGCGAGGTAACCGGTCGCCGGGTTCCCCTGAGCTTCGCCCGATACCAGAACCCCGTTCGGTCCGCGCACGCTGACGACC
>JBBRUO010000614.1:0-3716 GCA_038247725.1 Gemmatales bacterium | reverse complement strand
CGCCGCGTCCCGCTGCTTCTTCAGGTCCGTCAGCCGGGTCTTCAGCCGTTCCACTTCGGTCTTCGACAGCGGGGCACCGACCGTCACGTCCGCCGCGTCTGGCAGTTCGGTGAGGGTCGTGGCCTGGGGGTTCTGGATGACGCGCGGGGTGCCGAACCGCGTCTCGCTGCTCAGGAAGATGCCGGCGAGGGCGTAGTAGTCCGTCGTCGGGATCGGGTCGAACTTGTGGTCGTGGCAGCGGGCGCAGGCGACGGTCAGGCCGAGCATTCCCTGTGTAAAAGCGTCGATCTGCTCGTCGGCGAGGTCGAGGGCGAACTGGCGGGCGTTCCGCTCGTTGTGCGACTTGGCACCCAGCGCCAGATAGCCGGTGGCGATCAGGTGTTCGGCCTTCTCGGTGTCGTCCTTGTGCCGCAGCAGGTCGCCGGCGAGCTGTTCCCTGAAGAACTGGTCGACCGGCTTGTCGGCGTTGTACGCGGCGATGACGTAGTCGCGGTACCGCCACGCATACGGGTACAGGATGTTCTGCTCCTTCCCGCTGCTGTCCGCGTACCGGGCCACGTCCAACCAGTGCCGGCCCCACTTCTCCCCGAACTGGGGGCGGGCGAGCAGGTCATCGACGACCTTGGCGAAGGCGTCCGGCCGGGTGTCTTTCACGAAGGCGTCGATCTCGTCTGGCGTCGGCGGCAGCCCGATCAGGTCGAAGTGAACGCGCCGCAGGAGGGTGCGCTTGTCGGCTTCCGGCGACGGGGTGAGGGCCTTCTTCTCCAGCGCGGCGAGGACGAAAGCGTCGATCCCGGTCGCGCTCCCCATCACCGGCGGGGGGACGGGCTTGACCGGCTGGAACGCCCAGTGCTCTTTCCCCGTGGCGATGTCGATGGGCTTCGGCTTCGCCACGGTCGGCGTGCCGCCGCGGGGGTCGGCCGCGCCGGTCTTCACCCACTTCTCGAAGTCGGCGATGACGTCCGCGCTCAACTTCTCCTTCGGCGGCATCTGCGCCAGGTCGTCCCCGCGGAGTGCCTTCAGGATGAGGCTCTTGCGGGGGTCGTTCGGGACGACTGCCGGGCCGCTGTCGCCACCGACCCGCAGGCCGGCGCGGGTGTCCACGGTCAGCCCGCCCTTCGGCCCCTTCGGGGTGTCCGCCGAGTGGCACGACTGGCACTGGGCAATCAGCACCGGGCGAATCTTCTTCTCGAAGAACGCCAGTTGGTCGGCCGGGATCGGCGCGTCGTCGTCGGCCGGCGCAGCCGTCGGCGGGGCGTCGTCTTTCTTCTTGAACCGGTCCTGGAGCTTCTGTTTGAACTTGCCGAACTGGGCGGCCACCGGGGTCGGGTCGGTGCAGCAGGCGACCACCCCCGCGAAGGCGAGGCCGATGGCGGCGGCGGTGACGGCACGGCGGGGCATGGGGAACCCTCCTCGGAGGTGGTGGTGCGTGGTGTAAGAACCCCGCCGGCGGCGCGGTATTACATCCTCGCCGGCATTGCCTCGGCTACTAAAATAACACTGCGAATCGTCGTCGGCAGTCTGTCCGACGACGAATCGACAAACGCTCACCCTTTTCTCACCGAGAAGATATCCGATGTCCCGCGCCCGCCGCACCGCGTTCACGCTCATCGAATTGTTGGTCGTGATCGCGATCATCGCCATCCTCATCGGGTTGTTGCTGCCGGCCGTGCAGAAGGTCCGCGAGGCCGCCGCCCGGATGAAGTGCCAGAACAACTTGAAGCAACTCGGCTTGGCCTACCATAACGAGGCCGGCGCGTTCGACAGCCAGTTCGCGCCGATCATGATCCGGAACCAGTCCCGTGCGGCCGGTTGGGGCACCTTCCTGCTGTCGCACATCGAGCAAGACAACCTGTACCGCCAGTACAACTTCGCCACCCCGTTCCAGTTCCCGCCGAACAACGCGGTCGTCGGCACCGTGCTCCCCGGCTTCCTGTGCCCGTCCGCCGCGCCCCGCTCCGGGCCGTACACGTATAACTTCAGTTTCCCCGGCTTCCCGTCGTTCTCATGGCAGGCCGCCCCGTCGGACTACGGGCCGGTGCGCGGCGTCGTCGGCACCCTCGGCACGGTCCTCGGCTACCCGACCGGGGCCGACCTCCGCGGGCCGCTGCTGCCGGACATCCGCCGCTCGATCCTGGGCGTCACCGACGGCACCTCGAACACCATCTTGCTGGCCGAGATCGCGGCACGGCCGGAGCTGTGGCGGGCCGGGCGGTTGTCCGGCCCGCAGGTGGGGCCGCAGACCGGGGCCGGCGGGTGGGGCGACGCCACCAGCGGCGGCACCGACCTGTGGGCGTCGTCCGCCGACGGCACTACCCCGTTCGGCAACTGCGGGGTGAACTGCTCGAACGAGTTCGGGCTGTACGCCTTCCACACCGGCGGGGCGAACGTCCTGTCGTGTGACGGCAGCGTGCGGTTCGTCACGGCGGCCATGCCGCTGCGAACGCTGGCGGCGCTGCTGACCGCGTCCGGCGGTGAAGTCGTCGCCGAGTGACATCGGCCGGTGCCACCCCACCCGTCCACACCCTCACACCCCCGCCCGCCCCATGTTCCGCGCCCTCGTCGCCTCCGCCGCCTTGCTGTTCGTTGTCGGGTGCGGCGGGGGGAAACCCACCCCGTACCCCGTCACCGGGATCGTGACGGCGGCCGACGGCAAGCCGGCCGCCGGCGCGCTCGTCCAGTTCCACCCGGCCGGCAGCGAGTACCCCGACCTCCGCTTCACCGGGATGACGGACGACGCCGGGCGATTCTCCCTGACCACGGACCAGACTGGCGACGGCGCGCCGGCCGGGACGTATACCGTCACCGTCGTGTGGCCGAACCCGCCCAAGCGGCCGATGGAGCCGCCGAGCGGGGACCGGCTGAACGGCCGGTACGCGAACAAGGACACGTCGAAAATCTCCTTCATCGTCCAGAAGGCAGCGACCAACGAAGTGCCGCCGATCACCCTCCAGTGACGCCCCGCCCGCCGTTCCTCTCGCGAGCCTGCCGATGCTCCGTTCCGCCCTGTCGCTGCTGCTCCTCGCCGCGCCCGCCTCCCGCGCCGCCGACTGGCCGGGGATGCTGGGGTCGACCCGCGACGGCCAGTCCGCCGAGGTCGGGCTGAACTGGAAGTGGGGCAAGGACGGCCCGCCCAAGGCGTGGACGATTGATGTCGGGGCGGGATTCGCCGGGGTCAGTGTGGCCGATGGCAAGGTGTTCCTGTTTCACCGCATCGACAACGACGAGGTGCTGTCGGCACTCGACCCGGCGACCGGCAAAGAACTGTGGGCGTTCAAGTATCACACGAAGTACCGTGACGAGTTCGGCTTCGACAACGGCCCCCGGTGCGTGCCGCTGGTGGACAGCGACACCGTCTTCACCCACGGTGCGGACGGCGACCTGCACGCGGTCGCCGCCAAGACCGGCAAGAAACTGTGGGGCAAGAATTTGATGGCCGAGTACCAACCGAAGAAAGGGTACTTCGGCGTCGGGGCCGGGCCGGTCGTCGTCGGCGACGTGCTGCTGGTGAACGTCGGGGCGAAGGGGGCGGGCGTCGTCGGG
The DNA here is from genome assembly GCA_038247725.1 of Gemmatales bacterium. Classification (GTDB taxonomy): domain Bacteria; phylum Planctomycetota; class Planctomycetia; order Gemmatales; family Gemmataceae; genus JALHQU01. The sequence continues at coordinate 173 of JBBRUO010000614.1, read as the reverse complement.
TTCGATAAAGCCACCGGCAAGGAACTGTGGAAGGCTGGCGACGACGGCCCCGGTTACAGTTCGCCGGCGGTGCTGGATGTGGGCGGGAAGCCGCACGCCGCGTTCTTCACCCGCGCCGGGGTAATGATCGTTCGCGCCGCCGACGGCAAACTGACGCACACGCTGCCGTGGCG
>JBBRUO010000613.1:0-3719 GCA_038247725.1 Gemmatales bacterium | reverse complement strand
GCGGCCCCCGCGCGACGCCGGGGTGCGTCATCGACACGTAGGCCATGACCGGCCGGTATTCGGGCGCGATGTCGTCGTTGCGGAACAGCTCCACGAGCCACCCGCGCGAGTCGGTGAAGAAGCGGAGCGGCTTCCAGATGACGCCGTCGATGGCCCCGTCGGTGAACGTCATGAATGCGCCTCTACGGAAAGGGGATGGGAGTCCAGAGCGCGACGACCTCACCACGCCGGCGGTTCTTTCCGCACCAGTTCGTTTGCCACGTCGAGACTGTCAAGCGTGCCGGCGGCGGTCCAGTAGCCCGGCAACTGGCTGTACCCCATGCGGCCGGCCTTCATGTAGTACGTGTTCACGTCGGTGATTTCGAGTTCGCCCCGCTTCGACGGCTTCAGCGTCTTGATGACCTCGTACACGTCCGGCGGGTAGATGTAGATGCCGATGACGGCCAGGTTCGTCTTCGGGTTCTCCGGCTTCTCCTCGATGCCGACCACCCGGTCGCCGTCCAGTTCGGCCACCCCGAACCGGCCGGGGTCGTGAACTTCCTTCAGCCCGATCCACGCCCAGTCCGGCTTCTTGTCCGCCTCGGCCATCATCGGCGTGAGCGGGGCGTGGAAGATGTTGTCGCCGAGGATGACGCACGCCCGGCTGCCGGTGCAGAACAGTTCCGCCAGCCCGAGCGCCTGGGCGATGCCGCCGGCCTCGTCCTGCACCCGGTAGGTCAGCCGGCAGCCGTGGTCCTTGCCAGACCCGAGCAACTCGACGAAGTCGCCCATGTGCTCGGTGCCGGACACCAGCAAGATGTCGGTGAGGCCCGCGCCGGCGAGCTTCTTCAACGGGTGGTACACCATCGGGTACGGCCCGACCGGGAGCAGGTGCTTGTTCGTCACCTTGGTGAGTTCGCCGAGGCGGGTGCCCTTACCGCCGGCCAGAATGACGCCGCGAATCATGCGAGGAGTTCCGTGGGGAGCCATGGGAAAGGTTATATGGCGCGGGATGACGGTCCGCAGGCTGTCCGTGCCGGGGTGGGAAAATCGCCCGTTCGTCGCGGGTCCGCATTCGTCCTTGCAATCCCGGCGGGCCGGTGTCGAATACTCCGTTACACCCCTTTCGGAGGTCGGAGGTCATGGCCGCCCGCGCGTTCTCCACGGTCCAGCTCGTCAACGGGTCCACCGGCGACCCGGTGCTGTACCTCGATTACCCCGGCTCGGACAACGCTCTGCTCTTCGACGGTGGCGAGAACCACGCGCTGAGCATGGCCCAACTCGCCGACCTGGAGGCGGTGTTCATCAGTCACCACCACGTCGATCACTTCATCGGCCTGGACCGCATCATGCGGGCGAACATCGACCGCGATAAAACCCTGCACCTGTTCGGGCCGGAGAACACCATCGCGAAGGTGTACGACCGCATCCGCAGCTACGAGTACCCGTTCTTCCCGTTCCAGAAGATCACGGTGGAGGTGACGGAACTGCTGCCGGGAAAGAAGCGGACGGCCCTACTCGAATGCACCAAACGGTTCCCGCCCCCGGAAATCCGCGAACGGGATTGGGACGGCCGCGTCTGTTACGAGAACGACAGCCTCCAGGTGGAGGCGGTGGCGGTGGATCACACCGTCCCGTGCCTGGCCTACGCGATGGCCGAGCGGAGCGGGTTCCACCCGGATTCCGACAAGCTGAGTCGCGGCCTGCTTCGCCCTGGTCCGTGGGTTCAGGAGGCGCTGCGGATGCTCCGCGCCGGCACGCCGGGGCAGACGAAACTCGACATCCAGGGCGGGCAGTTCACGCTGACGAGTTTGGCGAATCAGTACTTCGTCGAGAGCCAGGGCGCGCGGGTGACGTTCGTCACCGACACGCTGTTCACCGAGGAACTGAAACCGTCGCTGGTGAAGTTGGCCAAAGGCGCGTGGCGGCTGTACTGCGACAGCTTCTACGCGCGGCCGCAGGAGAAGAGCGCGAAGCAGTACAAGCACATGATGGCGTTCCAGGCGGGCGAGTTGGCGAAGGCCGCGAAGGTGGAGCAACTGGTGCTGATCCACTTCGCCACCCGCTACGCCGGCAAGTACGGGACGCTGCTGGACGAGGCCGGCGCGGTCTTCCCGAAAGTGACGGCGGAGATCGATAAACAGAATTAACCACAGAGGTATCGAGAGAAGAAGGACTACAGGCAGTTTGGACAGGATCACAGGATGAAGAGATGGATGAATTGAATTCCGAAACTATCTGTCTCTTCATCCTGTGATCCTGTCCAAACTCTTTTTCTGCTTATGTGCCACGCACTCTTCAAGGAATGCCATGTCTGATCACGACGCGCAGATTCCGCCCCACCCGGACGCCGGCGGCGACGACCACGGCCCGGCCCGCAAGGACCTGACGCCGGCGGAGGCGTTCGAGTTACTGAAGACCGGCAAGCCGGTGGTGAACGCCCGCATCAAGCGGATGAAATTCCGCGGCGACTTCGCATACCGCGTCGAGTTCCGCAACTGCACACTGATCCAATTGGAGTTCGACTCGGCCACCTTCGCCGAGGAGGTGAAGTTCATCGGCTGCAACCTGGACCGGCCGACGTTCACCAGACGCAACACCTTCGAGAAGACGCTGGACATTGGCCACAGCACCTTTAACAAGGCGCTCATCGCCCGGCTGACGGTGAAGGGGGTGTTCAACTGCTCGCACGCCGAATTCAAAGCGAAACTGGTGTTCGCCGACTGCACCTTCCACGCGAGGGCCAACTTCTGGGAAGCCAAGTTCCTGTGTTGGGCGGAAGTGAAGGGGTGCGAGTTCCACGGCGAGGCCGACTTCCGCTCGGTCCACTACGACCACGGGTTCAACCTCACCAAGAGCGTGTTCCACGGCGACTTCCTGTTCCGCGGCTCGACCGTGGAGAAGAAGTTTCAGGCCGACGGCAGCACGTTCGAGAAGGCCCTCGATCTGTCCAAGGCGAAGTTGCACGACTTCTGCTACTTGGAAGGGATCGTGCAGGGGCCGGAGATGCGGTTCGCGTTCCTGAACGCGGTGGCCGAGCGGATCTTGGTGCGGCCGGAGCAAATCGAGGGACGGTTGGGCAGCGAGGTCGCCGGCGACCACGCCACGGCCATGCAGGAGTACGGGCTACTGAAGAAGTGCTTCCAGGAGATGCACCGGTTCGACAACGAGGACTGGGCGTTCTACCGGTTCAAGGTGAACCAGCGGAAGGCCAAACCGTTCAGCTTGTGGCGGCCGTGGAGCGTGTGGCGGACGTTCTTCGACTGGCTGTTCCTCGACGTCGGCTGCGGGTACGGCACCAACCCGGCACGGGCCATCCGCACGGCCATCCTCATCATGCTGGGGTTCGCCCTGCTGTACGGCGTGCGGGCGGACATGTTCTACGCCGAGAAGTTGCCGTTCCCGCCGGGCGACGGGGAAGACTTGGCCACGGCCAAGTTGAACACCTCGAACCGGGTGATGGTCGGCCTCATCACCAGCGTGAGCGTGTTCACCTCCGGCATGGGTGGCATCCGCGAGATCGCCCAGGGGTGGATGAACGTCCCGGTGATGATCGAGTCGGTCATGGGGACGCTGCTGTTCGGCCTGTTCATCGTCGCGTTCAGCCGGAAGGTGATCCGATAATGCGCGGGTGTAGGGCGCGGGGGGGGGGGGGGGGGGGCGGCGGGGCCCCCCCCCAAAACGGCTGCGGAGCAGCTACCGCTACCAGGGCTTGACAGCCATGGTATACTGGAAGTAGT
>JBBRUO010000612.1:0-3732 GCA_038247725.1 Gemmatales bacterium | reverse complement strand
GTCGGCGGGGTCGCGCTTCGGGGCGTTGTTCCACACATCGACCAGGTGTCGGAGGTATTTGGCGGACACGGCCAGCGGCGACAGCCGGTCCACTTCCGGCGGGGCGGCCCACGGCAACAGCGGGGCGGTGCGGTCCACGCCCGGATGACACAGCCACGACTTCGCCGAAGAGACCAGCCGGCCGGGGATTTTGGCCCCGTGGGTGCGAGCGAACGCGCCAACGACATCGACGGCGGCCTTGTCCCACGGCAGCGCGGTCGCCCCGGCGGGCAGGTCGGTCGGCCCTGGCAGGTAGAGGAACGACGGCAGCAGCGGCTGTTCGCCCATCTGCCCGGCGGCCACGAGCTGCGCGACGGGGAACGATTGCAGTTTGACGCCGCCCTTCGCCTTCGCCTTCACATCGACGAAGGAGAGGGCGGTGTTGGTGGTGCCGAGGTCGATGCCGACGAGGAACCGGGCCATGTAGCGAAACCCCACGAAGACGCGCGTGCCGGATACTAGAAGGATACGGACGGTGAGAAGGGGTGTTCATGCCGTAGAATGGGAGGAAGTCTTTCCGCGAGGGTTCGCCATGACCGCTCAACTGCTCGACACGCCGGAAGCCGCCGCCGCGTTCGTGGGTCAGCTTCCCGGCCCGCACAAGGCGCGGCTCCTGGCGGCACTGCTACGCGGCGGCGCGAATGAAGTCGTTGACTTGCCGGCCGGGATGCCGTCGGCCGAGCAGAACGCCGAGTACGAGCGCCGGGTTCGGACGGGCGGCACCCCGCTGACGGCGGAGGCGTTGACCGACTGGCTCAAATCGGCGACGCCGGCAGGAGGTTGACCACTTCGGAAAACCGCAACACGAAGTCCCCAGGCGAGCCAGTCGCGAAGGCCGTCAATTCGCAACCCATGACGTGCCGCGCCACGTCCTCAAGTTCCCAGAAGTGCGCAGCGAGGTAATCGGCACCTTCCTCAATGTGTGCGACTGCCGGAGGCGAATACAGGATGAAACCGAGTCCGCAAATCCTGACTTTCATCTCGTGCATGTTCACTTCTCGAATGACTCCGGGGTGGAAGCACAGTGGAATCCCAGGTGGACCAGGGCTGCTCAGTAGTTGAAGTTGGGAAAGATTTTGAACCACGAAGGACACGAAGAACACAAAGATTCTTGAGCTGTGCTCGGTTTTTTTCTTCGTGTGCTTTGTGCTCTTCGTGGTTCAGTCCGCTTCTCTTCAATCTCTGAATAGCCCTGCCAGGTGGACCGTATCGAATTGCAAATCCTACCAGGCTCCTCTGTCGCTTTCGCATTCGCGGTGTTCCTTCGGCGTCCGATTGCCTCCATTCGCACGGGTCGTTGTCGCTGTGGTCACGTCAATTCGCACGGTCGGCGCAATCGGACCATTCGGTACGATCGTGACCGCGAAGCGGAAACCGGGGCTTGCGTTCCCGCTTCCCGTGTCGTCCCGTCGCCGACGGCCCGATAACTGTGGCACGCCTCACGGTCGAGGCGGTTGACCCCTAACCACGGACGGAATTCCCATGCGTAAGATCCTCCTCGGCCTGTTCCTCGCCGCCCTGACCATCTCCGGCGTCGTCGGCTGCAAGAGCACGTCGGCCGGTTGCTCGACCTGCGGGCAGTAATGTCGGGTCGGCTTCCACTGTAAGCCGCACTTGCCCCGCGTCGCTCTCCCCCAGAGCGGCGCGGGGCTTTTTCGTGCGCCGGCGGTGTCGCGAGTCCTTGGGGTGGGCACCCGCGGCGTCCGCGTATCGGCGACACCCGGTTGTTCGTGTGGACCCCCTGGCGTATCGTGCTGTCACAGGGGTGACCGCTCACCGGGGGCGGTCCGATTTCCCACGAGCGACAGCGGAACCAGGCCCTCACATGTTGCTCCTCCAAGCGGGATTCGCCGACCGCCACATCGCCTTCTGGGCCGAGCGCTCTGCGGACACCGGCCGCACCACTCGGACCCGCGCCGCCGATCACCCGTTCGCCGCGACCGCCAAGGACTTGACGGCGGCGCTCGGCGCGACGACGGCCTCGCCGAAGACCGACACGCGCACCGTCTGGCTGCCGAGCGTGGGCGGGAAGCCGGTGCCGTCGTCGCCACTGATCGGCGAGACACCGGACGGGCCGGCGGAACTGCGGGCGTGGCGGGTGCCGGTCTGCGTTCCCGCGATCCGGGGTGCCATCGATCTCCTGTCCGCCGTCGGCGAGCGGCCGACCGTCGCCCCCGGCATCGGCGTCGGCGTCACCCTCCGCTACTGGGCCACGGCGGTGCGGTTCGCGGCCGCGCTGGCCACGCGAGAGCAGTTTCTTCCGGACCTCGTGAAGCAGGGGGACGACTGGTTCGCCCGCTGGTCGCCGGTTCTGACCGGTGCGGACGCGACCAACTTCAACCGCCTCGCGAAGGCGATGCCGGTGGCGTGCCGGGCGATGGGCGACACGCGGCCGACGCGCCCCGCGTCCGAAGTCTTCCAAGAATTCGTCGGCCTGATCGTCGATGAACTCGTTCGCGGACAATTCTCGGAGAAGCCCCGCACGCAATACCCCAGCGTTCACGACCGCTGGTTGCACGCGCTGCGAACCGCCACCGGCGAACTGGGTGGGACCGCCGCCGACGCGGCGCAACTGGCGGAGCAAGTGCGGGAGTGGCGCGGCCCCGTCACGGCGACGGCCGCCGCCCCGTTCCGCCTCTGCTTCCGGCTGGACGAACCGGCCGAGACTGGCCCGCAAACGTGGCACGTCCGCTACCTGCTTCAGGGGCGCGACGATCCGAGTTTGCACGTCCCGGCGGCGGACGTGTGGGCGGGAAAAGTCCGCGTGGCCGGCAGCGTCGCGCGGTCCATCCTGCTCGCCGGGTTGGGGCAAGCGGCGAACCTCAGCCCGACCATCGACGCCACCCTGAAGCCCGCCGCCCCGCCCGGGTACACCACCACGACCGACGGCGCGCACCGGTTCCTCACCGAGACCGCCTGGGTGCTGGAGCAAGCCGGGTTCGGGGTGCTACTGCCGGCGTGGTGGACCGGGCACGCGACCAAGCAGAAAATCGAAGCGTCGGCCCGCGTGAAAAGCCCGCCCATGTCCGGTGGCGGTGGGCTGTCACTGGAAGACCTGGTGGAGTTCCGGTGGGCCGTGGCCGTCGGCGACGAGGAGTTGACGCTCAAGGAGCTCCAGGAACTGGCGAAGCAGAAGGCCCCGCTGGTGCGGCTGCGCGGCAAGTGGGTGCAGGTGAACGCCGAGGACATCCAGGCGGCCATCGAGTTGCTGAAGAAGAAACCCGTTCGGGTGGCCGCCCGCGAGGTGATGAAACTCGCCCTGGGGATCGCGCCGGACGGCGTCGCGGTGCCGTCGCGCGGGGCCGTTGCGTCCGGCTGGGTCGAGGACTTTTTAAAGGAACTGACTGAGTCCAAGTTCGAGGAACTGCCGCCGCCGGCCGGCCTGAACGCCACCCTGCGGCCGTACCAGCTTCGCGGCTACTCGTGGCTGGCCTTCCTCCGCCGCTGGGGGTTGGGGGCGTGCCTGGCCGACGACATGGGCCTCGGCAAGACGCTGCAAACGCTCGCCCTGTTGGTCCGCGACCGCGAGGCCGGGGTGAAACAACCGGTGCTGCTGGTCTGCCCGATGTCGGTGGTTGGCAACTGGCAGCGGGAGGCGGCCCGTTTCGCCCCGGACTTGTCGCTGCTCATTCACCACGGGCCGGAACGGGCGAAGACCAAAGCGGCCCTGAAGAAAGCCGCGACGAAAGCGGC
>JBBRUO010000611.1:0-3735 GCA_038247725.1 Gemmatales bacterium | reverse complement strand
TGGCGTTCCAACTGGCAGGTGTCGGCGTCCGGCGGATGACGATCATCGATCCGGACATCCTCGAACCTCACAACATCGTCGGGATGGTCGGAGTCCGTGCCGAGGACTTGGAGCGGGCCAAGGCGGTGGCACTCGGAGAGAGACTGATCGCCTTCCGCCCGGACCTGGCGGTGACGGCCGTACCGCACGACTTCCTCGACCGCCGCGCCCTCCCGAGTGGGGCGGACCTGATCGTCACCGCCGTGGACCGCGACTCCGCACGGCTGGCGGCGGCGCGGTGGGCCCGCCGGCACGGGGCGGTTCATCTGGACATCGGCACCGGCGTCACCCGGCAGGGGAGCGATCGTTTGCTGGCGGCCGACGTGCGTCTGTTACTTCCGGGGGCCGGGTGCGTGAAGTGCGTCGGCGGGTTGGGCGACCTGGACCAGGCCGAGTACGAATATCGTGCCCCGCCGGGTGCCGCCCCGCGCCGCCCGCCGGAGCGGTGGGACGCCCGCGGCCGGCTGGGGTCGCTGCCGACGCTGAACGCCCTGGCCGCCGGCAGCGGCGTGCAACTGTGGCTGGACCTGCTCAACGGCGACCTCGCCGGCTCGGCTTGGCATCGCCTCCGATGGGTGCCGGGAAAGGGGATCGAAGTGGCCGCCGCACGGGTGACGGCGGGCGTGGAGTGCGCCGATTGCCGACCGCGATTGACGGCGTAAGTAATGGCGGGTTAATGAGTTGGGGAAATCATCGAAAATCTTTCGGCACGCCCCCTTCGGGCGTGTCTGGAAGTATTTGAAGGCGTATCTCGGGACCAACCAACAGGAGGCTCGCCGATGCCGAAAGCCAACCCGCACCCGTTCGAGAGTTGGGACTACATCGCCCACATCGCGAAAGTGAACGCTGCGTTGAGTGATTGCCTGGGGGTGCCCCTCGACCCCGTCGATGGGGCGGCGAAGTACGAGAAGGCGGTTATCGCCTTGGCGACGCCGACTGTGTGGCCCGTGGATGTCGTCCAGCGGTCGCAGAAATACGTTACCGACTTCCCGTGGATCGTGACGCTGTTCGAAGCGCGGAAACCGGGATCGACGTGCCCCGAGTAGGTACAGGTGCCAACGGATCTGACCGAATGCAAGACCTTCCAGGACGGGATCGCCCGACGAGTGCGGACGAACCCCGTTCTGCGGAAACAGTTCGACCCCGAGACGGCTTACCTGGAAGTCATCCCGGAGGCTCAACGGATCATCATCGGTAAGGCCGTCTATCTGCGTGACGAGGCAATGAAGCGGCCGGACAAGAACTGGTTGCTTGAATCGTTCGAGTACGGCAAGCGGGCCTTCTACTCGATTCTCTGGGTCATCGTCACCGGGAAGGCCAGACCGCCGAAACGGGACGATACGCAGGGTGCCGCCGACCGAGTTCCGCTTCCCGAAATGTCGGACACCTCCCAGCTCAACAACCTGACCGACTTGCACTCCGGTGACGACGGCTCGCTCGCGGAGGAATTGATGGGCGAAGGGAAGGAGCCATCGCCGGTGGCCGGGGCCACCGCCGCCCAACTTCGGGACGACATCGCCAAGCTCCCCCCGAAGGAGCGGCAGGTGATCGTCCTCAAGTACGATGAGGACAAGGAATGGGGCGAGATCGCGGTGGCGATGGAGTGCTCCATCAGTGAGGCCAAGAGCTACTGCAAATCCGCGAAGAACAAACTCCGCCGCAAGTGGATCGATGACTGATACCAACAGGGAGGACGCACGCCGACCCACCCGACACCAACTGGAGATCCCGATGAACGCCGACATCACGAAAGACTTGGTCCTGGCCTACTACTTGGGCCGCGTCCGCGACCCGGACCTGCGGGCGGCCATCGAACACGCCCGCGACTGGGACCCGTTCGTCCGCCGCTGGTTCTCGCTGCTGACGGACGAGGGGGAGGAGGAATCGACCGCCGTGCCGTCCCGCAAAGATCAGAACCGACGGACCGTACTCGATATCGAGTGGGCGCTGGGGTTGGACAACACCCCGCTGTCGCCGCCCGAACTGACGCCGCAACCGGTTCTCCCCGTGCGGCGAGTGAACCAGGCGACGAAGGTGCTGGAGTTGCTGGAAGCGCCGGATGTCGTTCCGTACGGGGTGGCGCGGGTGATCGTCGAGGTGGACGGCAAGACGACGTTCAGCGGGCTGGTGCCGTTCGCGGAGGCAGTCGAGGGCGGGTTGGCGGTGCGGAAGGCCGAACTGTGGCTGTCCGAGGTCGGCATCCCGGTCGGCAAGTCGTCGCGGGCGGAGTTCTTCGTCGTCCCGGCCGCCGACGACAACCTCGGTGAGTTCCCACTCGACGATGTCCAGGCACTGGCCCAGAAGTACGCCGGGAATTTCGCCGCGACGGACGCCATCGATCTCCTCATCACCCGACTCCAGCATGAGGGCCTCAAGTGAACAATTTCGACAAACTTCAGGCGTTCGTGAACGGGCAGGGTGGGAACTTCGCCGAAGCCTGCTGCGGGCAGAACTCGTTCCTCTGGCTGGCCGCGTTGGAGGGACTACAAGGCGATAAAGTCCCGCTCGTCGCCCTCCTTCGCGGCCCTGACCTGCTCGACGGCGTGAGCAAGTCGATGCCCGATGCCACGCTGGCGAACCGGGTGGCGGGTTTCGCGGCCGTTCTGGAAGGGAACCTGACGGCCGCCGTTGAGGCCTTCGAGGTGGCACTGCATCCGGGGGAAGAGGCACAACGGTCGCTTGTCATCGCCGACGAACTGAAGGTTTCCCTGGAGAATGTCGTCACGCCCCTGCCGCCCCTGAGTACGCCCGGCGGGTGGATCGTGTTCGACATGCTCGGGCACATCCAAGACAAGTCCGGGGAATGGAACCCCCTGGCTCGCGCGGAAGTCCCGGTGTTGCTGGACGACGGCGGGAATGGGCAGTTGGCCAGGTTCGTCGTCGAGTTGCTGCCGGGGCCGGACGGGCTGGTCACGCCGGACTGGTGGGCGATGGGGTTGATGCACTTTCCCAGTACGCGGATATCGACTTCCGGGATATCAACTTCCCTCGACAACTTCGCGGAATCGACCCGGCGGCTGCTGCGGGCGATCTGGAAGAACAAGCCGAACCGCCTCCGCTGGCGGTTGGAGCCGTGGCGGAGCGGCCCGACGCCGACCATCGTCTTCGGGCGATCCGGGGAGGGAGCCGTCGCTGTTGCGGGACGGTCGGTCCTGCTCAGCCAAAGTGCCGTTGAGTCCGAGAGAGAGGACGCCGGGTTGAACTCTCAGATCGGCATCACCGCGACGGTGACGGAGAGCGACCAGCCGATGAAAGATTGGCGACTCGGGCCGGTGGCCAACACCAGCATCCCGAATAAGTTCCACGCGGCGGTCGGCGGTCTCACCGAAGTGTTGGTGGCCACTGGTCAAGGCCCGACGCCGCGGCCGACCACGGTTCGGTCGCATGAAGTTGCCACCCTCGGCGGCGCGTATTTCGAGATGCAACTGAGTAACGAGTACATCCGCGCCATCCAGACGAAAGCCCGCTCGGAGTTCGACGACGAATGGTATCCGGAGATTACTCCATGAAAATCCGGCACCCATTCCTCCTGGATCAGCGGCTGTCGCTGCTCGATGCCGGGTGCGATCCGCTGGCGCGGTTGGACCTCGCGGCGGCGGAGAAGTTGCGGGACCGGGGCGGGCAGGCGGAAGAGGAGAAGGATTCCCCCTGAAAGAACCTGCCACGGGCGGACTGGCTCGTCGGGTTGCACCCGGC
>JBBRUO010000610.1:0-3797 GCA_038247725.1 Gemmatales bacterium | reverse complement strand
CCGCCCGGCTACTGGGAGAGTTGGACCCACGGCGGCGACTACATGCGCGGCGACCCGTGGGCGGAATCTCAGACGAGGAGCGGAAAGGGGCTGGTTCGTAGAAGTGTGACCGTCGCGGCGGCTCCTCTTCCGCCCCCTCACTCAGGTCCCGGTCGTATTGCCCCACTCACTGAAGAAGTCGCGCACGTCGCGCCCCATGTTGTCCCAAGCCGCGCGGTAGGTCGCTTCCAACGGCAGCGGGATGTACACACCGGGTTCGAGGAACAGTGGCGCGTCCGGCAGTTCCCCGCCGATGGCAAGCGGTTCCAAGTAGGCCGTCAGCGGTTCGCCGGCGTCATAGGACACGACGGCGGGCGGCGGGTCTTCGGCGTGGGCGGTGTCTCCCAGCCAAGCCGCGCGGATCGCCCCGTGCAGTCCGACCGGATCGAATTCGCCCGGCGGGAACGGGTCGATCAACAACACGCTCAAGCCATGTCGCAGGAACTCCCGCACTTTCCCGAGGATACGACTCACCGAATGGTCGCGGTCCTTGTTTCCCGGCGACACGACCTCAATAACGGCCACGACTTCCCCTCGCGCGTGCCGCACGACGATTCGGTTCTTTCGGCGGGCGAACGCCTCCGCTTCGGTTTCCAGTTGCGCGACTCGCTTCATGCGCGGCGGCACAACGGCGACGGCCAGTCCGCCAGACACAGCGGCCGGCGCGGCGCGAGTCGGCCGCGAATGGACCGACACGTCCGGTTCGTAACCACTCACCCGCTGGTCGGTGGCGGCGACGAACCCGTCTGGAAGTAGCCCGCGGTTCAGCGCGTTGCGGATCTCGATGGTCCAGCCTTGATGGAAGTCGTGAAACGTGCCGGCCTCAACGCGCGTCCAGTCGTGCAGTGGCATGGGTATACCTCCAATGCGGGTGCGGTCACTTCTTGGCTTTCTTCAACTTCAGAACCGTGCCTCCTTCGGCGTCGCCGGGACGACGACCTTCCTTCGACTCGAACGTTGTTGGAAAGTCCTTTCCCTTTTCGGTCTCGTTTTCGTATTTGTCGATCAGCGACAGCAAGAGCACATCGCCTTCCCGCTTGCAGAGCACGCGAAATCGCCGCATGTAGACCGGGGAGCAGTCGGAAACGCACTCGAACCGGCAACTCTTTACTGCCTGCGTAAATCGACCGATGGTGTAAGAGGCGGTTCGGCCGCTCTTGAGAGTGAGAACCGCCGACTTGTCTGACAGTTTGAACTCGAACCGGGACTGGAAGAGATCGTTGCCCTTCCTACCTTCAAAGGGCTGCCCCTCGTCCGAGAGGCTGAACGTCACCCACGTCCCGCTCGGGTCGAACGGCGCGGACTTCTCCTTCGGCACCGGCGCGGCCCACAGCGCCGAAACGAGCGATGCCGCCAAGACGAGCGTGAAGGTTTTCATGGCGGACTCCGGTTAACTATCGAAGTACAGCGCGAACTCATACGGGTGCGGGCGGAGGCGGACGGCCTTCACCTCTTCTTCCCGCTTGAACTGCACCCACGTCTCGATGACGTCCTCGGTGAAGACGTTGCCGTACAGCAGGAACTCGTGGTCCTTCTCGAGCGCCACCAGCGCGTCTTCGAGCGTGGCCGGGGTGCTGGGCACGTCAGTCAGTTCCTCCGGGGCCATGTCGTAGATGTCCTTGTCCAGCGGCTCGCCGGGGTCGATCTTGTTCTTCACCCCGTCCAGCATGGCCATGAGCAGCCCGGCGAAGGCGAGGTACGGGTTCGCCGAGCCGTCGGGCAGGCGGTACTCGAACCGCTTCGACTTCGGCCGCGAACTGTAGACGGGGATGCGGACGGCCGCCGAGCGGTTCCGTTGACTGTACGCCAGCCGCGTCGGGGCCTCGAAGCCGGGGACGAGTCGCTTGTAGCTGTTGGTGGTCGGGTTGGTGATGGCGCACAGGGCGCGGGCGTGCTTCAGGATGCCGCCGATGGCGTACCGCGCCAGGTCCGACAGGCCCGAATAGCCGGACCCGGAGAACAGGTTGTGGCCGCCCTTCCACAGCGACATGTGGACGTGCATGCCGCTGCCGAACTCGTCGAACAACGGCTTCGGCATGAACGTCGCCGTCTTCCCGTTGCGGCGGGCCACGTTCTTCACGACGTACTTGTACTTCAGCACGTTGTCGGCCATCGCCACCAGTTCGGCGTACCGGATGTCGATGGCGCACTGGCCGCCGCTGGCCTTCTCGTGGTGGTGGCTTTCCACTTGCATGCCGCACTGGCCCATCGCCAGCATCATCTCGGTGCGGAGGTCGGCGAAGTGGTCGGTCGGGGTGCAAGGGAAGTACCCCTGCCGGCTGGGCACCTTGTAGCCGAGGTTCGGCCGCTCGTCCCGCCCGGTGTTCCAGTGCCCTTCCGCGCTGTCCACGAAGTAGAACGCCGAGTGCGCCGTCTGGTCGTACTTCACGTCGTCGAAGACGAAGAACTCCAGCGTCGGGCCGAAATACGCGGTGTCCGCGATGCCGGACTGTTTCATGTAGTTGACGGCCTTCCGCGCCACGTTGCGGGGGTCCTTGCTGTAGTCCTCGCGGGTGCTGGGGTCCTGGATGTTGCACAGGATGCCGAGCGTGACTTCGCGGGCGAACGGGTCGATGAACAGCGTCTCCGGCTGCGGCACGACGAGCATGTCCGACTCGTTGATCTTCTGCCACCCGCGGAGCCCGGAGCCGTCGAACCCGACGCCCTCTTCGAACGTCTCCTCCGTCACCATCTCGGCCGGAACGGTCAGATGCTTCCACAGGCCGGGGAAGTCCATGAACCGCAAGTCCACGGCGCGGACTTCCTTCTCCCGGAGCAGGGCCAGAACTTCGCGCGGGGTCACGGCGGGTCTCGCGAGGGGTGGTCTTGGCACGACAGGGCGGAAAGGGAGAGGTCGCCCGACGGGGTGCTGGGGGAAATGATATGAAAAGGCATCGTTGGCGCGAGCGTGCGAGCGGCATCGCACACCCAGCCAAGTGCCAGCGGTGAGGTCGCGGCGGCGGATGTCCGGCCTGAAACGTCGGTTCTACCGGCCCCAGGGTCGCGGGCAAACTCGTTCTCGGCCACCGGCAGGCGGTGGTACGGACGAACCGCCGCGACGTGTTCGCTCGGATGCCGCAGGCCCGCATGAGGTCCGCCACCGCGTTCTCCGAGCACTCGTGCCCTGCGGTCGTATACTTTCGGCTATGACACTTTTGCATCTCCGCGGCGGCACGGTGTACGACCCCCGCAACGGCATTGCCGGGGATGTCCGCGACCTGTGGGTGCGGGACGGGGTGTTCGTCGCCGATCCGGGCACCGCGCCGGATCGGGTGTTCGACCTGTCCGGCCTTGTCGTCATGCCCGGCGGGGTGGACATGCACGCCCACATCGCCGGGCCGAAGGTGAACGTCGCGCGGAAACTCCGCCCCGAAGACCGCCGTGATTCGCCGCCGTTCCACCGGACCGACCTCCTTCGCTCCGGCACCCTCGGCAGCACGCCCACCACCTTCGCCACCGGTTACTTGTACGCCGGCCTCGGTTACACCACCGTGTTCGACGCCGCAATCCCGCCCCTCGGCGCGCGACATACGCACGAGGAGTTCCACGATACGCCGGTTATCGACAAGGGGTTCTTCGTTCTCACCGGCAACAACCACTACGTCATGAAGCAGATCGCGGCGGGGGAAACGGACCGCCTCCGCGCCTTCTGCGGCTGGCTGTTGCACGCGACTCGCGGGTATGCGCTGAAGGTGGTGAACCCCGGCGGGGTCGAGGTGTGGAAGCAGGGCGCGAACGGCATGACCGGCTTCGATGAT
>JBBRUO010000609.1:0-3801 GCA_038247725.1 Gemmatales bacterium | reverse complement strand
TTCACCAGCACGCCGACGGTGGCGATGGCCAGCGCTTCCGCGAGCCTTCCCCGAGCCTGCGCGGCGAGGGCGAACACCAACAGCACCGGCTCCAGGGCGTGAGCCGGGCTGGGCATCTGACCGGGGTTGACGACCAGCGGGGCGAACAGCACCAGCAGCAGGCGCGGGCCGACGCCGAGGTTCATCGCGCGGGCCAGCCGCCAGACGCCGACGGCGAGGAGCAACCCGCACGCGAGTACCAAGCCGCCGGTCGCGGCGGGCGTGGCCCCGAACGCGGCGAACACCCCGCGATCGATCACGAGCGTGAGCAGGCCGTAGGTGAAGGCGAAGTCGCGGGTCGGAACGAGGCCGTCGGCGAGCAGCCCGTCCACGCGCACGGCCCAGCCGTTATCGCCGAACGCGAACCGCATCAGGTCCAGCGTGCCGGGCACGGCGACCGCGACAGCGGCCAGTGAAACGGCGGCGAACGCGGGCGTGAACCAACTCATGACGGCTCCCCAGGGGTCCGGGGAACCGTAGCACGCGGCCGGCGGTCACGGCTTGGGAGAGTTGGGCGTCACGGCCGTACCCGCACCGTGCCGGGCGGGGGGCTATGGTACGCCGGCGGTTCGGCCGCCCGTTGAATGGTCAGTAGCGTCGGCAGGTACTCTGGGTCGATGTCGAACCGCCGTTCCAACTCGTCCGCCGCCTGCACCCACACCAGCAGCTTTGTCACCTCCCCGTCCGGCGTGGCGAAGGCCAGCGGCAGGATGTGCTCGACGCGGCGGTCCCCGGCCGGGCCGACTTCCGCCCGCCAGAACGGCAGCATTTCCTCGGTGTGCCGCTGCCGCTTGACGAAGATGGCGTGGTCCGGTGAGTACCACTCCGGGTAGTGCGTCAACACCCACGCGGCGATCGGCCGCTGGTGGACGTGACTGCCCCGCCCCGGCGGGTCGAGCACGAGGACGCCGCCGTGGACGACGACGGCTGCGGCCACCGCCGCCCACCGCCACCGGCCGCGCAACCCGGCCACCGTCACCCACGCCATCGACGGCAGCATCCACACCAGATACCGCATCAGCCCGCGGCCGTCCGAGTTCCAGTTC
Organism: Gemmatales bacterium; assembly: GCA_038247725.1. Lineage (GTDB taxonomy): Bacteria > Planctomycetota > Planctomycetia > Gemmatales > Gemmataceae > JALHQU01. Next base: position 2,716 of record JBBRUO010000609.1, on the reverse strand, counting down.
CCCTGGATCTCCACCACCAGCAACATCCCGATCAGCGCGACGAACACGCCCAGCGGCCGCCACTCTCGGCGGCCGAGCGAGGCGAGCAGGCCGAGCGGGGTGGCGAGCAGCAGGACCGGGACGTAAGGCAGGAGGCCCTGGTTCAAATCGGTGAGCAGACTCAGGGTGCGAGCTACCCCAATGAGGGAGCGGTCGGTCGCCCCGTCGGCGATCAGGCTGGGCGTGCCGAAGTAGAGTTGGCTGAACGCGAACGGCAACAGCCCCACGGCCCCGCCGGCCGCGCACCCGGCCGCGCTGAGCCACCGCCGCTCGAAGAGGGCCGCCAACCCCGGCACCGCGCCGAGCAGCAGGTGGGGCGGGTTCTGCGTGGCGGACAGGCCGATCAGCAGCCCGCTCACCGCGTACCGGCCGTTCCCCAACGCCATGAGGGCCATCACCCCCAGCGCCCAACTGAACACCTCCGTGCCGCTGAACTCCACGTACCAGATCACCGGCGTGACGGTCGCCAGGAGGGCGAAGGCGATCCGCTCCTTGAGCGGTCGGCGGTTCAGGAACAGCACCACGGCCAGTGCGGCCAAGAGCCACAGGGCGTTCGTCACTTGAAGGGCAGCGATGGGGTCGCCGCCGCACCCGGACAGCAGCTTCTGCGCCGGCACCGCCGACGCCGCGTACGTCCAGAAGTGCAGCGGATACATCCGCCCGTCGCGGGGCGCTTCGACGTAAGCGTGGAAGGCGTCGCCGGACTCGATGTACTCTCGCACCCGATCCCGTAGCGGGTCGCCCGCGGGCAGCCACTGCGCGACCCCGGCCGCCTTGTCGTCGTCGCGGAGGTCCGGGGTGCCGTGCCGTGCCAGGGAGATAACCGCGAAGTGATACTCGTGCCCGTCGCCGTCGATCTTCGGCAGGTGGAACACGGCGAGGTAGCCGAGCAGGGCCACGCCGACCGCCGCGAAGGTCGCCCGGAACCAGACGGGCCAGTGGGGGGGCGGCGGGGGTGGCGGCTCGTCGGCCATCGACACGGCTCCGTGGGGGTCGGTCCCGCTCGCATCCGAACCGGCTCGCCGCGTCACCTGGTCGCCGGCAGCCGCACGCCGAGGTCGTCGCCGCGTGGGGTGTCGGTCATCAGTCGGCCGCCGTCGTCCGTGCCGTTCACGCCGACCGAGTACACCTCGTACCCGGCCGCCGTCCGCTTGTAGACGAGTGGTTTGCCGTTGTACAAGTCGCGGGGCACCGCCGCCAGATGCCGGGGCACCAGGTCGGCCAACTTCTCCGGGGACTCGTCGTACTCCGCCCGGTAGGCGGCCAGCGCGAACGCCACCGCCAGCGTCCGCCGGTTCTGCTCGTGCCGGTCGCTCGCCTCCTGCACCTTTCGCACCGCCGGCAGCAAGGCCTGGACCAGCGGCAGGGCGAAGGCGTCACTCGCGGCCGCCCGCTTCTCGGCGGTGTATCCCTTGAACAGGGCCGTCAGGTCGGTCCCGTCCGTCGCCGTCCCCAATTCCGCCTCCAGGTCGGTCAGCGCCGTCAGCCGCGCCGCGCGGGTCGGCTTCCGCAGCGCCGTCTCGAACCGGTCGTACCACCGGTTCCCCCGCCGCAGCACGCGGTCCCAGTCCAGATCGGCGAGGACGGCGGCGACCCGCTTGCGGTCCACGTTCGGCGTCGGCAGGTCGATGACCTGCAACTCCGGGTGGAAGCCGTACTGGCGGATCGACTGCATCACGTCGAGGTACGTGAACCGCTCACTCAGGCCGAGTTTATCGGCGGCGGCCGCCATCGGCGGCAGTTTCTCGAAGTCGGCGCGGCACTTCGCCAACTGCGTCGCCGTCAACGGCGCGTGTTCGAGGAACGCCAGCGTGTCCGCCCGCGCGATGGCGTCGATGGCGATGCCGACGAGCATCTCGATGAGCGACGCCCCTTTCGACATCAGTCGGCCGAGGCGGTGGACGGCGAGCAGGTCGGCCCACGCCGCGTCGTACTGCTTTTCCCCGCACCGCAGCATCGCCCGCGCCCCCAGCATCGGGGCCAGCACCCGCACCTTCTGCACCAATGACAGCAGCGCCCCGATGAGTAGCCGGGGGGAGTCGTCGCGGGGGCGGCTGACGAACGGGTAGTAGTAGTCGGGCCGCTCGGCCGCGTCCGTCACCGCCAGGAGCGGCTTCTCGTTCCCGGCCAGCCACGCGGCGAACCGCGGCTGCGCCTGGGCCGTCCACGGCGTCTTCCGCAACTCGCCGTAGAACTCGTAGAAGGCTTCGAGCGTGTCCCCGCGCGCCTCGGGGAAGAACTTCTCGGCCGGCGTCAGGTACGCGCCGTCGAGGGCGGGGGGCGGAGTGCCGAGCCACGTGTAGAAGTCGGCGTGCAACTCGGCCCCCTCCGGCTTCGGCCCGATGGCGGCGAACAGCAGCACCACGGCGTTCGAATTCGGGGTGATCTTGCCCCGCATCCGCTCGTTCAGCGCCGTCTCATAGTCGATGAACCCGTCCTTGTCCACCGGCCCGGTGGCGACGGTGGTGTCGGCCGCCGGCGTCACCCTGGCGACGACCGGCTTGGGCGGGTCGCCGGCGAACACGACCCCGGCGGCGAGGGCGACGAGGAACGCGGGCGGTCCGAGGCGGAAGGCAGACATGACGAGACGCTCCGGAAGATGTTCCCAGAAGAGACGGTGCCGGGGGCGCGATTTTCCACCATCAGCCTCGTCGCCGCGAGCCTGCGAGCGGGTAAC
>JBBRUO010000608.1:0-3807 GCA_038247725.1 Gemmatales bacterium | reverse complement strand
GGTGAGGCCGCGCTGTTGGCCGAGGCGGCACTGGCCGTGGACTGGAACCGCCCGGAGGAGGACGCGGCATGGGCGCACCTTCTGCCGGGGAAGTGATCCTGGTCCCGTTCCCATTCTCGGACCTCTCGCAGTCGAAGGTGCGGCCCGCCGTCTGCTGGGCCGACGCCGGGCGCGGCGATTGGGTGTTGTGCCAGATCACCAGCAGCGCATATGACGGGCGACCCGCAGGCGGTTCCGCTGGACGACTCGGACTTCGCGTCGGGCGGGCTGTTGGTGGCGAGCCACGCGCGGCCGGGCAAGTTGTTCACGGCCGACGCCGGTTTGTTCGTCCGATCCGTCGGGGCACTCACGCCGGAGGCGCTGGCCCGATTGCTCGCCGCCGTCGTCGCGGTGTTGCAGCCGCCCGCCGTTCCGTAATGTCCAAAGGCCGTCCCAGGACGGCGACGAAGACTTGAAGTCGGAACTCGCGAACCGCTGGCAAGAGGCCGAGATGGCCATTCGGGTGAGTGACGTGTTCGGGGACAACGTCACGCGGTTGTTGACTCAATACAAGGATCGGGCGCAGGAAGTCCGGAAACTCGTCGATCACATCCAGTCCGGTGAACTCCGAGAGGAGTATTCGCGCTCCTTTGAATGACCGCGAAACCGGTGGTCGGCTTCATATCTTGACGGTGGTTCCATTTCCCCGGCCCCACGGTTCGATGCGCCTGGAGCAACTCACCATCGTCGGCGTCGGGTTGATCGGCGGCTCGGTCGGGCTGGCGGCGAAGGCGCGCGGGGTGGCCGGCACCGTCGTCGGCGTCGGCCGCGACGAGCGCAACCTCGCCCGTGCCCAAGCGGCCGGCACCATCGATTCGTTCAGCACCGACCTCGCCGACGCGGTGAAAGCCGCCGATCTGGTGGTCGTCTGCACCCCCGTGGACCGCGTGGCCGAGGACGTGATCGCGGTAGCGAAGGCCGCGCCTGCCCGCTGCCTCATTACCGATGTCGGCAGCACGAAGGGGAACATCGTCCGCGCCTTGGCCGGGAAACTGCCGGAGAAGGGGGCTGCGTTCATCGGTTCGCACCCACTGGCCGGGTCGGAGAAACGCGGCTCGGCGAACGCCAAGGGCGACCTGTTCGCGGATCGGCTGGTGGTCGTCACGCCCACGGCGGAGACTGACTCGGAAGCAACCGCCGTCATCGATCTGTTTTGGCGCGAACTCGGCGCGCGGGTGATCCGCATGGACCCGTTCGCGCACGACGAGGCGCTGGCCACCACCAGCCACCTGCCGCACGCCGCCGCGAGTGCGCTGGCCGGCGTCACGCCCGCCGCGTGGCTGGCGCTCACGGCCGGCGGGTTCCGCGACACCACCCGCATTGCCGCCGGCGACCCCGACCTGTGGACCGCCATCTTCGAGGCGAACCGCGACGCCGTGCTGACTGCCGTGGACGGGTTCACGGCCCGGATGACTGAATTCCGAACGCTACTCGCCGCCGGCGACCGGGCCGGGGTGGTCCGGTGGCTGGCCGAAGGCAAGAGGGTCCGCGATGCTCTGGGAAGTTGAAATCCGCCCGCTCGGCCGGGACGGCGACCGCGATCGGGTGTGCGACGAGTTCGACCTCGTCACCCAGTCCACCCGCGGGGGCGACCTGGTGAAGGCGGCCGCGCGCGGCTACCTGCTGGAAGGGGTGACGAAGGAGCAAGCCGAGCGGCTGGCGACGGAGTTGCTCGTCGATTCGGTGGTGGAATCGGCCGCCGTCGCCGCCATCGGCAAGACCGCGGTGGGGGCCGTGTACACCGTCCTCCGGAAGCCCGGCGTCATGGACCCGGTCGCCGAGAGCGTGCTGCGGGCGGCGGCCGACCTCGGCGTCCCGCTCACCGGCGTCCGCACCTTCCGCCGCTTCTTCGGCCCGGAGACGGCCAGTTCCCTCGACCGCGACGCCCTGTTCCGCAAGGTGTTCGCCAACTTCGCCATCGAACAAGTCGTGGTCGGCCCGCTGACGACGGACCACCTCGCCGTCGGCTCGGCGTACGAGTTCAAACTCGTCACCGTGCCGATCCGCGACCTGTCCGATGACAATCTGCTGTCACTGAGCAAGGAGAACACCCTCGCGCTGACGCTCGACGAGATGCGGACAATTCAGTCGCACTTCCGCGAGTTGGGCCGCGACCCGACCGACGCGGAACTCGAAAGCCTGGCGCAGACGTGGTCCGAACACTGCTCGCACAAGACGCTGAAGTCGGCCGTCGAGTACACGGAGACGGTGAACGGCACCACCACCGTGAAGCAGTTCGGCAACCTGTTGAAAGAGACCGTGTTCGGCGCGACGCAGACCATCCGTAAGCAGTTGGGTGACGCCGACTGGTGCGTCAGCGTCTTCTCGGATAACGCCGGCATCATCGAGTTCGACGCCGAGAACCACCTGTGCATGAAGGTGGAAACGCACAACCGGCCGAGCGCCATCGAACCCTACGGCGGCGCGAACACGGGCCTCGGCGGGGTCATCCGCGACGTGCTCGGCACCGGCCTCGGTGGGCGACCGGTGTGCAACACCGATGTCTTCTGCTTCGCCCGCCCGGACTTCCCGCCCGACAAGTTGCCCGACGGTATCCTGCACCCGCGCCGCGTCATGGCCGGCGTGGTGGCCGGCGTCCGTGACTACGGCAACCGCATGGGCATCCCCACCGTCAACGGCGCGATCCTGTTCGACGACCGCTACCTGGGCAACCCGATGGTCTTCTGCGGCACCGTCGGCCTCGTACCGAAGGGGAAGGAGTTCGGGGCCGCGCGGCCGGGCGACCTGATCGTGAGCGTCGGCGGCCGCACCGGGCGGGACGGCATCCACGGCGCGACGTTCAGCTCCGAGGGCTTGCACACGAAGTCCGAAACCGTGAGTAGCGGCGCGGTGCAAATCGGCAACGCCATCACGGAAAAGAAGGTGATGGACGTGCTGCTTCAGGCACGCGACCGCGACCTGTTCACCGCGATTACCGACTGCGGGGCCGGGGGGTTCAGTTCCGCCGTCGGCGAGATGGGCGCGGAGTTGGGCGCAACTGTTAATCTCGATCAAGCACCGCTCAAATATGACGGGTTAAGTTATACCGAAATCTGGATCAGCGAATCGCAGGAACGGATGGTGCTAGCCGTGCCGTCGGACAAGTGGGACGACCTCCGGAAACTCTGCGAAAGCGAGGATGTGGAAGCCGCCGCGCTCGGCACCTTTGAAGCCACCGGCCGATTGAAGTTGCAATATCAGGGGCACCAAGTCGCCGACCTGGATATGCACTTCTTGCACGATGGCCGGCCGGCGCTCACGCGGAAGGCCGAGTTCACCCTGGAGCCGTTCACCACGCCCACCGCCGCGCTGCCCGACGCGCACGCCGCGCTGCTGAAAATCCTCGGCAGTTTCACCGTTTGCTCCAAGGAGTGGGTGATCCGCCAATACGATCACGAGGTGCAGGGCGGCAGCGTCATCAAACCGCTGACTGGCGTGAAGAACGACGGCCCGTCCGATGCGGCGGTGGTGATGCCGGTGCTGGGGGCGTGGCACGGGTTCGCGGTCGGGTGCGGGTTGAACCCGCGCTTCGCCGACCTCGACCCGTACAGCGGCGCGGCGGCGGCCATCGATGAAGCCGTGCGGAACGTCGTCGCGGTCGGAGCCGACCCGAGTCGCGTGGCCATCCTCGATAACTTCTGCTGGGGCAGTTCGTCCGACCCGAAGATGCTGGGCGCGCTCGTCCGCACGGCCGAGGCGTGTCGGGATGTCGCCGTCGCCTACGGCACCCCGTTCATCAGCGGCAAGGACAGCCTGCACAACAGTTTC
>JBBRUO010000607.1:0-3808 GCA_038247725.1 Gemmatales bacterium | reverse complement strand
CGTCAGCAGGTCGCGGTTAATCTTTTCTTCGTACCCGGCGAATACAATCGTGCTGCCAATGCGGAATCCGGTGCGGAACGGCGACACGGCCACCCCGTGTACCTCGAAGATCATCGGGTACGTCGGGCAGACGGCCGGGCGCGGGAGCGTCAGCGAGTACCCCTTCCCCGGCACGATGGGCAGCTTGCAACCCAACTCGCGGTTCAACAGCGGTGCCCACGCGCCGGTGGCGATCACCACCGCGTCGGCCGGGTAGTCGCCCGTCGCGGTCGTCACCGCCGACACCGTTTCGCCCTCGGATTTGAAGCCGGTCATCTCGGCGTTGGGCACGAAGGTTCCGCCGAGTTTCTCCACCGCCGCCCGCCAGCCGCGCATGAGTACGTCGGGCCGCAGTTGCGCGTCGGACGTGTACAGGTAGCCGCCGGCCGCCGCGCCGGGCTTCAGCGCCGGCTCCTTCGCCCGCAACTCGGCCGCGTCCCACCGCTCGGCGGGCATGGCGAACTCGGTGCGAAGGAGATGGTCCGTCGCTTCGTAGTGGTGGAACGCTTTCTCGGTCTGGAAGACGAACAACAGCCCGTGCGTGTCCCACTCCACGTCGAAGCCTTCGGCGGCCAGCAGTTCGTCGTACATTCGCCGGGACGAGTTCAGCAGCGACTGGATGCCGACGGCGGCGGCCATCATGTCGCGGGTGTTGCACTGACGGGCGAAGCGGAGGAACCAGCCGAGGTTCCGCAGGGCATACCCGATGCGGACCTTCAGCGGCGAGTTGCGGGCGAAGGCGGTCTTCATCGTCGCCCAGATCGCGCCCGGCACGGCCAACGGCAACACGTGGCTGGGGCAGACGTACCCGCAGTTGCCGTGCGAACACGCCCCGCCGATGTCGCCCCGGTCCAGCACCGTGACGGCGTGCCCGGCCTTCGCCAAATAGTACGCGCACGCGGTGCCGATCACCCCGCCGCCGACGACCACGATGCGGTGGGCCACCACGCTTCTCCGAGGGACGCGGGAAGGGATCGAATCAGGGGAACGCAGTTCGCGGCCCCTCACGACTTCGTGGCGATGGCCCGTTGCAGCGGCTGGATGACGTTCGGCAGCAGGTACTCGGTCGTCAGTTCGTCGAGTTGCTCCCGCTGCGCCCGGTAACTGTCAGCGTAGGTGGCGAACGGCTGTCGCGTCCAGAACTGGCGGACGGTCAGGTACACGCTGATGGCCGCTTCGGGGAACGTACCCGTTCGCACCTGGTACGCCGTGGTGCGGGTCTCGACGCTCAGCCGGGCCTGCAACTGGCAGCCGTCGTCCAGCGCGATCATGACGCTCGGCTGGAAGTTCAGCACCTTCCCGCCGGGCCGCCGGAACAGCCCGTCGAACGGCCCGTCCCCGGACAGCGCGTCGGCCACCACCTCGTCGTGGTTCCCCTTGAAGGTGAGGTCGAAGTAGTACATCACGTCGAGCGAGTCGGTGTCGAGCGGGTGCACGCCGAGGTGGTACGTCGCCATGTCCAGGACGAGCAGGTTCTGGGCGTCGGCGTCCTCCAGCGACGCCGGGTTCACGCCGCCGCTGCCCAGCCGCTTGCCGTCCACCGACACCCACCGGTACGCGCCGGCGTCGCGGTCCTCTTCCAGGGCGTACTCGCTCCCGTCCCGCTTCTCGAAGTCGGTCATCGTCGGGTACCGCTTCCGCACGCTCTCGAAGAAGTGCAGGACGGTCTCGCGGCCGGTCGGCAGGTCGAGTTTGCTGGCCAGGTACGTGGAGATGCCGAAGTCGTCGCACAGGCCGGCGTAGGAGTTCATCGCGGGGTCCCTCTCGGTCCGAGGCCGCCGCACGGAACGCGGCGGCGTCAACGTGTATTGTTCGCGGCATCCGCCGGCGGAACAAGACTTGACGAACCGGGGACGGGTTCACCCGCCGCGACGGCCGGGCGTCTCGGCGGTTCGAATAGGGCCATCAGCGGCTGTCGGAGAACGGGCGACGCCTACTCCTTCGGTTCGGGCGGTTCCGGCGGGTCGGGTGGCGGCTTCGGCAGGTGCGGCCGACGGCGGTGCTCCGGGGTGAGCAAACGAAAGCCGACATCCGTGCCGGGCTGCCCAATCGGGTCCAGGTCGCCCCCGTCGTCCTGTTTATCCATACCGGTGGAATAGATGACGATTCCCGTCTGCGTGGTCCGGAAGATCAGCGGCTTCCCCGTGAACGGGTCGTCGGGAATGGAGGCGAGCAGGTCCTTCGGCAACTCGTCGAGACCATTTGGGAAATGGCCCGTCTTGAGCCGAAATCGCTCGCAGGCCAGCGCCACCGCTCCACAGCGGAAGTGTCCGGTCAGCCTCGCGTCGGCGGCATCGACTTTATTCACCGCCGGGAACAGCAACTTCACGAACACGTGTTCCGAGTCCTTGGGCATGCGCACGAGTTCCTCGACCATCAGATCGAACGCCGCCGCACGGGCAGGACCGTGCGGCCGTTCGGCTGCCGCAATGAGGCCGCTGTAAAGCTCGATGGATTTCGCCTGCTGGGCTGGGATGTGCTGCTGCACGATCCGAATGCCAACCTCGCCGGCCGTGGTATTCTCAACGCCCGACATCTGCTCCATCGAGAGCGACCCGTTGTCGAGGCCATCGAGGAGTTGGTGCATGGTGGCCCGCTCGCCGCGAAGCGCCCACACGAGCCGCGGCACCTCGGCCTCCGCGAGGAACATCGACTGGACTTTCGCCAAGGTCGCCGGTGCGGCCGTTCCCAGGCCGAGCGATCGTTCCACGTGCGTGACTGCAATGACGCCGGTTGCGAGGCGGACCAACTGGCTGATCGAAAAAGGCTCGTTGCCGACGGCACGGGCGATGTCGAGGAGGTCGGCGGCCGACTCCAGTGCCGCGTCGATTTGTCCCGCGTCCGCCGCGACGAGGGATCGAGCGGCGTACAGGTTTGCGAACACACGGAGTTTCTGAAGGTGTTCCAGCGGCGTCACGATTGGGTTCGGATCGGCCAAGGCGACCTTCACGCCGCCGGTTCTCGCCGTGCGAAGGTTCCGGGCCAATGCTTCCGCGCCGGCGGCGGTCGTCAGAGCGTCCTGGATCGCGGCCACGTCGTCCGGGTGCGGTCGCGTGCCCAGTTCAAGGACCGGCAAGAAGCCCGGTTCCTTGAACCGCTGGTGGAACGATTCGGGGAATAGCGTGCCGGCCTTCAGCGCCAACTCCGCCGCGTTCGCCTCCGGCGGCGGCAAAGCCGCGTTGCGGGCGGCGAACAGGCGCTCCGGTCGCCAGTCGGGGTCAGATGCGTCGAGCGTGTCCGTCGCCGCTTTCAGTTTCGCTTCGCCGGCCTTCCGCGTCGCTCGCCAGTCCGCGTACATCCACGCGAAGTAGCCGCCGACGGACAGGCCGAGGGACAGCGTCGTCAACGCCACCCATCGCCAGACGCGGCGACGGCGGGGCGGAAGGAAGTCATTGGACACGGCCTGGCTCCGGTTGGCGCTCCGCGTTCGCGCGCCCGGCGGACGGGCGAACGCGGCGGTCCATTCTTCTTGTGGTATTGGTTGCCGTCACCCCGGCAAAGATCACTCGCTGACACGCACCGCCGGCTGATACAGTATCCGCTGAGAAGTGACCCCAATTGCCGTGCGCGCACCACCCATGTCCACACCCGCTGTCGCCGATTTGGACGACCCGTCCCTGTTCATCAACCGCGAACTCAGTTGGCTGGAGTTCAACCGGCGGGTGCTGGAGGAGGCGCAGGACCCGTCCGTCCCGCTGCTCGAGCGGCTGAAGTTCCTCGCCATCTTCAGCAGCAACCTGGACGAGTTCTTCATGGTCCGCGTCGGCGG